>JAWOHA010000307.1:0-5151 GCA_046496385.1 Cryobacterium sp.
GCATGGTCAAGCTGCTGCACGAGGCAGGACTGGAGGTGGTCCTCGACGTGGTCTACAACCACACCGCGGAGGAGGGCCCGAACGGACCGGTCACAAGCCTGCGCGGTATCGACGAGGCCGCCTACTACCGCCAGAGCGACGAGGGCCACTACATCGACGTGACCGGGTGCGGCAACACGGTCAACTTCGCACACCCGGTGCCGTCGCGCCTGGTGTTGGACTCCCTGCGGTATTGGGCCAACGACCTGCAGATCGACGGTTTTCGCTTTGACCTGGCCGTGGCCCTGGGCCGCGACGAGAACGTTTCGTACCACCCGGAGCATCCGCTGCTCACCGAGATTCGGGACGACCCTCAACTGGCCGATGTGAAGCTCATCGCCGAGCCCTGGGACATGGGCATGAACGGGTGGCAGACGGGCAACTTCGCGCCCGGCTGGACGGAGTGGAACGACCGTTACCGGGACCGGATGCGCGACTTCTGGCTCTCCGACATTCAGAGCATGCGCACCCGCGGGTCGGTCGGCAGCGGCATCGGCCGCTTCGCTACCCGCATGGCCGGGTCGTCCAACACGTTTTCCACCGAGCGAGGCCCGCTCGCGTCGCTCAATTTCATCACCGCCCACGACGGTCTGACCCTCGCCGACCTCACCTCGTACAACGGCAAGCACAACCTCGGCAATGGGGAATCCAACCGGGACGGCACCGACAACAACAGCTCCTTCAACCACGGCGTTGAGGGCCCGACCCGGAACCTGGAGATTCTGGCGACGCGGCGCAAGGCCATCCGTAACCTGCTCGGAACGCTGCTGCTCTCGGCCGGGGTCCCGATGATCACCGCCGGTGACGAGTTCGGCCGCAGCCAGCGCGGCAACAACAACGCCTACTGCCAGGACAGCGAGCTCACCTGGCTGAGCTGGGACTTCGACGACTGGCAGAAGGACCTGCACCGGGTGACCCGGCGGCTGCTGGCACTGCGTCGGGAGAACCCGGCGTTGCGTCCCGTGCACTTCGGGCGGTTCGGGGAGACCACCAAGAACGCCAGCCGACTGGACTGGTACAACATCGAGGGCCGGTCGATGAGCCACGACGACTGGAACTCGCCACAGGAACGCACCCTGCAGTACATGGCCGCGAGCACGCCGGAGAACGAGGAGTTCAACCGGGTGCTGCTGGTTGTGCACGCCCGGGAGGAGCCGCTCACGGTCACCCTGCCGGTGCACGACGACGTCACCTCGTTCTCGCTGCTGTGGGATTCGAGCCAGGATGAGCCGGGTACGACCGCGATCGACTACGCGCCGGGAAGCGGCCTGCTGATGACCGGCACGTCGATGCGGCTGCTGCGCGCCAACTCCTGACGCGCCGCAGCCCACCGTCGGTTACGAGGCGACCGCGATCAGCCCCATCTCGGCGGGGCTGATCAGCAGCGCATTCTTCGGCACCACCCGAACCGTGTACCCGAAGGCGCCGGCACGGTCCAGTTCCACCGTTCCGGTGAACAGGGTGGGTCCGGCGGACGTCACCGTGACACCGTCGTCATCGAGCACGGCCGGTGTCAGCACCTGCGTGTTGGTCTCGCTGAGATCATCACCGGTCGAACTGCGCCCATAAATCACCTCGACCGTGAGGTCGCCGGGCAGCAGCCCGTTCAGCTGGACGTGCGCGCGCAGGTGCAGGTCGTCGCCCACCTCGGGCACGGCCGCCACACCGCCGGACTCGACGTGGGTGACGCACACCCCGGGCCAGGCGTGTGAGATGCGGCTCTTCCACGCGGCCAGTTCACGGGCCGCCCGAAAGTTGTTCCCGCTGAGCAGGCTCTCGTAGTGACCGGCCGGCCGGTACAGCCGTTCCACGTACTGGCGCACCATTCGGTCGGCGCTCAGTTCCGGGGACAGCGTCGACAGCGTGTGACGGATGTTGTCAACCCAGAGCTTCGGCACCCCCTCGGCGTTGCGTTCGTAGAAACGCGGAGCCACCTGGTTTTCGATGAGGTCGTAGAGCGCCTCCGATTCCAGCCGGTCCCGTTCGGCGGAGTCGCCCGCGGCATCCGCGGAGGGAATCGCCCAGCCGTTCTTGCCGTCGTAGTACTCCGGCCACCAGCCGTCCAGAATCGACAGGTTCAACACCCCGTTGAGCGCAGCCTTCATACCGCTGGTCCCGCAGGCTTCCAACGGCCGCAACGGGTTGTTCAGCCACACGTCGGTCCCCGGGTACATGAGCTGCGCCATGGCGATGTTGTAGTCGGGGAGAAAAGCGATGCGCTGACGCAGCTCGGGGGTGGAGGCGAACTGCACGATCTTCTGAATCAGGCGTTTGCCCTCTTCGTCGGCCGGATGCGACTTGCCCGCGATCACGATCTGAATCGGATGCTCGGGGTGCAGCAGCAGGGCGCGCAGCCGTTCCGGGTCGTGCAGCATGAGTGTGAGGCGCTTGTAGGTGGGCACCCGGCGGGCGAAACCGATCGTGAGCACGTTCGGATCGAAGACCTGACCGATCCAGGCCGGGGTGATTCCGCCGGGATTCTGCGCCCGCCAGGCATCCTGCAGGCGGCGGCGGGCGTCCTGCACGAATTGCCGGCGCATGGTGCCGCGAACGGCCCACAGGTCCTGATCGCTGATGGCGGGCGAGGCCCAGTCCGCGGCGGACGTGTCACTCGTGCCGAGCCGGCTCTGGGCGAGGGCGAGCAGCGCCGGGTCGGTCCAGGTGGGGGCATGTACGCCGTTGGTGATCGAGCCGATGGGCACGTCGGATGAGTCAAAGCCCGGCCACAGACCGCTGAACATCTTACGGCTCACCTCACCGTGCAGGGCGGAGACACCGTTGGCGTGCTGGCCGAGCCGCAACCCCATGATGGCCATGTTGAACATGTCGGGTGAACCGCCCGCGTGCGTTTCGGCGCCGAGAGCGAGCAGGTCGTTCACATCGACGCCGGGCAGTAGCTCGGTGTCGAAATAGCGCCGCACCAGGCCACGGTCGAACCGGTCAATGCCGGCACCGACGGGCGTGTGGGTGGTGAAAACGGTTCCCGCCCGAGCGACCTGCAGTGCTTCGTGAAAGCTGAGCCCCTCCCCGATGAGACTGGAAATGCGTTCCAGGCCGAGAAAACCGGCGTGACCCTCATTGGTGTGGAACACTTCCGGCTCGGGCAGGCCGTTCAGTTCACTCCACATCTTCACGGCACGGGCGCCGCCGATGCCCAGCAACAGTTCCTGCAGCAGGCGGTGCTCCCCGCCGCCGCCGTAGAGCCGGTCAGTGACCAGGCGCAGGTCGTCGGGGTTGTCGGGAATATCGGCGTCGAGCATCAGCAGGCGGATGCGCCCGACCAGCGCCTGCCAGACCCGCGCGTGCAGGGTGCGGCCGTCGGGCAGCGCGAGCGACACCTGCACGGCGGACCCGTCCGCTCGGCGCAGCACCGACAGGGGCAGCCCGTCCGGATCCAACAGGGGGTAGCTTTCCATCTGCCAGCCGTCCGGGGAGATGGCCTGGCTGAAATAACCGGCGCGGTAGAACAGGCCCACGCCCACGAGGGGCACGCCGAGATCGGACGCGCTCTTCAGGTGGTCACCGGCCAGAATCCCGAGACCACCGGAGTATTGCGGGAGCGCCGCGGCGATGCCGAACTCCGGCGAGAAGTAGGCGATGGCGGCCGGCTTCTCCCCCTCCAGACTCTGGTACCAGCGCGGCTGCTGCAGGTAATCATGCAGATCGTCACGCATCGCGTTGGCTTCGGCGACATACTCCGGGTCCTGGGCCAGCTCGTCCAGCCGGGCGGAATCCACCGCCCCCAGCAACGTCACCGGGTCGGTTCCGATGTCACGCCACAGATCGGGTGCGATCTTCTCAAAGAGTTGCCTGGTCGGCTCATGCCAGGACCAGCGGAGATTGCCCGCGAGTTCTTCAAGAGCCGCGAGGGGGTCGGGGAGTACTGCTCGGACCGTAAACTTGCGGATCGCCTTCACGACACCAGACTAGGGCCGGTTCGCGTGCATTGGGTAACGTGGCGGGCCGTGATCGCGGTTTTTTCACGCTACGGTCGTGGTGTGGTTAAGACAGCAGCACACCGAGACCCTGTTCAGGCAGCACCGCGCACGACCGGCTTCGTCACGCGCGCCGGACGCATTCCCGTGTTCGACCTGTCGCCCCAGCTTTCCGACAACCTCTGGCCGGTGCGGGCGTTCGTGGGCGAAGTCGTTCCCTTTGCGGCGACGGCGTTCCGGGAAGGCCACGACCTCATCGGCGTCACCCTGATGCTGCGCGCCCCCGACGGCGTCGTGCGCAGCCATCCCATGACGCTCGTCGCTCCCGGCAGCGACCGTTGGGGCACCCAGGCTCAGCTTGACCAGCAGGGCACCTGGGAGTACCGAGTCGGGGCCTACGCCGACGACTGGGCGACCTGGCTGCACAACGCGCGCATCAAGGTGCCCGCCGGCATCGATGTCGACCTGATGTTCCTGATCGGGTCGGAGCTGTTGCGAAGCGCCGCGACCGATGCCGGCCGGCCGGCGGTGGAACGCCGGCTGTTCAGCGCCGCCGCGACCGCCCTCGTCTCCCCCGACACGTCACCGGCCGCACGCTTGCTGGCCACCGACGACCCGAAGCTGCGCGCGGCGACCGCCCGTCACCCCCTCGCCGGGCTGGAGACCATCTCGGAGCCGCGCACCATCATCGTGGAGCGTGCCCGCGCGGCCGTCGGCTCCTGGTACGAATTCTTCCCCCGTTCCGAAGGCGCAAAGAAACGCTCCGACGGGTCCTGGAAAAGCGGTAACTTCCGCTCGGCGGCCAAGCGCCTGCCCGCCGTGGCACAGATGGGCTTCGACGTGCTCTACCTGCCGCCGATCCACCCGATCGGCTCGGCGTTCCGCAAGGGGCCCAACAATTCCCTCACCGTGGGCCCGCACGATCCGGGCTCCCCCTGGGCCATCGGATCCGCCGACGGCGGCCACGACGCCATCCACCCCGATCTGGGCACCGTCGCCGACTTCAGTTACTTTCTCGGCCGAGCCAAAAAGCTCGGCCTCGAAGTCGCGCTCGACTTCGCCCTGCAAGCGTCCCCCGATCACCCGTGGGTGACCGAGCACCCCGAGTGGTTCACCACCCTGCCCGACGGGTCCATCGCCTATGCCGAGAACCCGCCCAAAAAATACCAGGACATCT
>JAWOHA010000312.1:0-26981 GCA_046496385.1 Cryobacterium sp.
GACACCGACCGCTTCGTGCAGTCGGTCTCTCCGCTCATCGACGACGCCGCGTTCCAGGCGTACCTGGTGGACGAGGTCGTCACGGCCGTGGACCAGCAGGTGGACTTCGACACCATCGCGGCCGACCTGTTCACCGGCATCGCCGAACTCGAGCTGCCTCCGCGGGCGCAGGCCGCCCTGACACTGCTGCAGCAGCCGGCCGCGGAGGGCATGCGGTCGCTGGTGCGGTCCACCACGGAGCGGGTGATCGCCTCCGACGCGTTCGCGCAGGTGTGGGATCAGACCCTCCGGGTGAGCCACACCCAGATCACCGCGGCGCTGAGCGGTGACGAATCCGGCGCCCTGGCCATCAGCGACACCGGTGAGCTCGGCATTCAGCTGGGCCCCGTGATCGAGGGCGTCAAAGCGCAGCTCGTCGCTCAGGGCTTCGGGCTGGCCGAGAACATCCCGGCGGTGGACCGCGTCATTCCGATCGCGCAGTCCGATGCCCTGGTGCAGGCCCAGGCGGCGTATGTGCTCCTGGACCTGCTCGGCTTCGTGCTGCCCTGGCTGAGCCTGCTGCTCATCACCGCCGGAGTACTCCTCGCGCGGGGCAAGGCGAAGGCGCTGATCGGGGCGGGCCTCGCCCTCGCGGCGGTGATGGCCCTTCTCGGGGTGGCGCTCACGATCGGACGGTCACTGTTCGTGGCGGAGGTCTCCCCCGAGCCGCTCTCCCGCGGCGCCGCCCTCGCGCTGTACAACACCATCGCGCCGTTCATCAACGCGTCCGCGCTGTCGGTGGGTCTCGTCGGGTTCACGGTGGCGATCGTGGCCTACCTCGCCGGGCCGTTCCGGGGGGCCCGGGCGCTCCGCCGGGTGACCGTCGACACGTCCGCGCGGGTGCGGGCATCCGCGCAAGAAAGCGGCGCCGACACCGGTGGCTTCGGCCTCTGGCTGCACCGGGCGCGGCGGTACCTGCGCATCGGTGTGGCCGTTCTGGCCGCCCTCATCGTGCTGTTCGTGCGTCCGCTCACACCGGCGGTGATCATCTGGACCGCGGTGCTCGCACTGGTCGTGATTCTGCTGATCGAGCTGCTGCAGAGGCCGGCCGCGGAGGCCGAGGCGGTCGACGCCCTCGAGCCGCCGCCTGACACGCCGGCCGAGACGCCGGCCGAGAGTGCTCCGCCGCCCGTGGGCGCAGAAGCCGTGGACGCCGACGCCGCGGACGCCGCGGAGCCTGCCGCCGTGATCACTGACGCGGCCGCCCCGGCTTCGCCCGGCCGGAGCGACACGGACTGAGGCCGCCGGCGCCGGCGCCGGCGTCAGTTCGCGCCGGCCGCGGGGCGCCAGGCGAGAGCCTCCGGCAGGGTGGCGAACTCGGCGACCGAGTCGAGCAGCGCGCGGCACGCCCCGTCGACGAGAACGATCGCGACCCCATTGTCGGCGAGCTGTCGCAGCACCGGAGTGAGGATGCCCCAGCCCACCCGGTGCAGGCGCGTGACCCGGTCCAGATTCAGCACCAGCACACGCAGGTCGCCGCCGCGGCGCTCGACCAGGCGCAACAGGTGCTGCAACAGCGTTTGGGTCGATGCGAACATCAGGTCGCCCTGCGCCGTCACCACCGCGGTGTCCGGCTCGGGCAACGCCGTGCCGGCGACCGCCATCGCCCGATCGACCTCCGCGGCGGGCCGCACCACCGGTTCGGACTCGTCGGGGTGCCCCAGCGCGTGCAGCTCGTAGCGGTCGCTGAGCAGCTGGCAGGCCTGCGCGGCCCGCACGCTGTTGCCGCGCTCATCCAGACGGGGACTGAACAGGCCCACCCCGAACTGACCGGGGCTGGCCGCGATGAGCCCGCCGGAGACGCCGCTCTTGGCCGGCATGCCTACCCGCAGCATCCACTCGCCCGAGTAGTCGTACAGCCCGCAGGTCGCCATCATGGTCAGCACGTGGCGCGCCACATCGGGAGTGACCACGGCGTCGCCGGTGATCGGGTTGATGCCGTTGGCGGCCAGGGTGACACTCATCACGGCGAGGTCCGTGGTGTTCACCAGCAGGGAGCACTGTTTGAAGTACACCTCGAGGGCGTCGTCGACCTCGGCCGTCAGCGACCCGGCATTGCGCATCAGGTACGCCAACGCCCGGTTCTTGTCGGCGCTGCGCCATTCCGAAGCGAAGACGTGCTCGTCGAGTTCGAGTTCTCGGCCGGCGAAACGGCTGAGCAGTGAACGGATGCGTTCGAACCGGTGGGCCACATCCGTCGCCTCCACCAGCGACGTCGTCACGATCGCGCCGGCGTTGACCATGGGATTGTCGGGGCGACCGGTGCCCTCTTCGAGGCTGATGGCGTTGAAGGCCTCGCCGCTCGGTTCGGCGCCGACGCGTTCGAGGAGTGCCTCCATGCCCCAGTCGGCCAGGGCCAGCGCGTACACGAACGGTTTCGAAATGGACTGGATCGTGAACAGCGTTGTGGCGTCTCCGGCCGTGCGCACCTGCCCGTCGGGTGTGGCCACGGCCATGCCGAACAGGTTCGGGTCGGCCCGGGACAGCTCGGGAATGTAGTCGGGCAGGGTGCCGTCGAGCACCGGCGTGAGCTCGCCGTGCAACTGCCGCAGAGCCTCGGCCACCGGGTCGAGCATGGTCAGCGGGCGCGGCTGCGGCTGCGGCATCACTGCACCGCCGAGGTCAGTCGGGCGAGATTGTCGAGAACGGTCGACCGCAGCGGTTGTTTCTCCCACTCGGCGAGGGTGAGCTCGCGGCTGTCGGCCCGGTAACCGTCTTCGATGCCGCGCAGCTCGCGCACGAACGAGCGCCCCCGCACCATGAGTGAGACCTCCATGTTGAGGCTGAAGGAACGCTGGTCCATGTTGCTCGATCCGACCACGGCGACTTCGTCGTCGATGGTGAAGTGCTTGGCATGCAGAATGTAGGGCGTTTTGAACATGTAGATGTGCACGCCGGCGCGCAGCAGTTCCTCGTAGTACGAGCGCTGCGCGTGGTAAACCACGACCTGGTCGCCGATCTCCGAGACGAACAGCTCCACGTGAATGCCGCGCTGGGTCGCCGTCGTGATGGCGTACATCATGGCCTCGTCGGGCACGAAGTACGGGCTGGTGATGATGAGGCGCTCCCGGGCGTAGTACAGCAGGGCGAGGAACAGGCGCAGGTTGTTCTCGCCCTTGAACCCGGGGCCGCTGGGCACCACCTGGCAGTCCAGGGCGTCGGTCACGGGTCGCACGTACACCGGCTCCACGTCGCGGGTGAGCAGTTCGTCGGTTTCGCTGTACCAGTCGGTGATGAAGATCGCGTTGAGCCCGGAAACGATCGGGCCCTCCACCCGCGTCATGAGGTCTTTCCACTTCATGCCCCGGCGAATGTTCCGGCGCTTGTTGTAGGAGCGATCGATGATGTTCTGCGACCCCATGAAGCCGACCGCGCCGTCGACGATAAGCAGTTTGCGGTGATTGCGCAGATCGGGGCGCTGCCACTTGCCCTCGAACGGTTTCACCGGCAGCATGACCTCCCAGTACACACCGGCTGCGGTGAGCCGGGCCTTGGTCTGCCGGTAGCCTTTCTGCCGCATCGACTGGATGTGGTCCATGAGCACCCGCACCACGACCCCGCGCTCCACGGCGTTCTGCAAGGCGTCAAAAAAAGGCGCCGTGGTGTCGTCAAGAGCGAGAATGTAGAACTCCGCGTGCACGTAGCGCTCGGCCGCATCGATGTCGGCGATCATGGCATCGAGGGCGCCCTGGTAGTCCCCGTACAGCCGGGCGCTGTTGTCGCCCACGAGCGGCATCGCGCCCAAGTTGCGGTTGAGCTCCACGACGGACTGGAGCCAGCCGGGCCAGACCTTGTCCCGGCGAACGAGGTCGATGCCCTCGGTGCTCTCCAGAATGAAGCGGTTGATTTCGGCTTGCTGGGCGAGCCGTTTCTTGGGCAGGGTGCGGTACCCGATCAGCAGAAAGAGCAGCACTCCCACATAGGGAAGAAAGAAAATGGCGAGCAGCCAGGCCATTCCCGACATCGGCCGCCGATTGCGGGGAACGACGATGATGGCCACGATGCGCACCAGGAAATCTACTGCGAATGCCGCGATGACGAGCACGGTTGAACCGTCGACGGCAGGCACGGGTCAGGTGGTCGGTTTGTCGAGTCCGAGGCGTTCGCGCTCCTGTGCCTCGATCTTCGAGTAGACCTTACGCTCGTTGCGGTCGGCGTGAATGATGGAGCGCAGCACGAACCAGAACGTCAGCCCGAGCAGAAGTGTGGGGACGATCGACCATGCCGCATTTGCCCAGAAGTTCTCAATCACACCCCCACCATACGCACAAACCCTGTGCGCTGCCCGCACCGCCGCCAGGCTCCTGCGCTGCCGCCGCGGCCCGCGGGCCGCGGCGCTGGGGACCGGTGCACGGGCTAGTCGGTGAGAAGGCCGTAGAGGCCGGTGGCGACGAAGTACACGCCGGCTCCGCCGACGATCACCCAGAGGGCGATACGGTTCATCGACGGCGGTTTTCTGCCCCCGTTGTCGGGTTCCAGTTCGCTCGGGGGCAGGTAGCTCACGGCTACTTCACCAGCGGGAACAGGATCGTCTCACGAATGCCGAGGCCGGTCAGCGCCATGAGCAGGCGGTCGATGCCCATTCCCATGCCGCCGGTGGGCGGCATGCCGTATTCGAGGGCACGCAGAAATTCCTCGTCGAGACGCATGGCCTCCGGGTCGCCGCCCGCGGCCAGGCTGGCCTGTTCGATGAAGCGTTCCCGCTGAATGACCGGATCGACGAGCTCCGAGTACCCGGTGGCCAGTTCGAAGCCGCGAATGTACAGGTCCCATTTCTCGACCACGCCGGCAATCGAGCGGTGCCCGCGCACAAGGGGGCTGGTGTCCACCGGAAAGTCCATCACGAAGGTGGGGCGCACGAGGCCGTCTTTCACGAAATGCTCCCACAGTTCTTCGACGTACTTGCCGTGGATCGGGTGGTCGAGTTCGATACCCTCCCGGGCGGCGAGCTGCTGCAGCTCCTCGATCGGGGTGGCCGGGCTGATCTCGCGGTGCACGGCCGCCGAGAGGCTCTCGTACATGCTGATGCGGTCCCAGTCACCGCCCAGGTCGAACTCGGTGCCGTCGGCCCAGGTCACCACGTGCGACCCGGCGATGGCCAGGGCGGCGTTCTGGATCAGGTTCTGGGTGAGGTCGGCGATCGACGTGTAGTCGCCGTAGGCCTCATAGGCCTCGAGCATCGCGAACTCGGGCGAGTGGGTGGAGTCGGCGCCTTCGTTGCGAAAGTTGCGGTTGATCTCGTACACGCGGTCGATACCGCCCACCACCGCACGCTTGAGAAACAGTTCCGGCGCGATGCGCAGAAACAGTTCGGTGTCGAAGGCGTTGCTGTGGGTGGCGAAGGGGCGGGCGGATGCCCCACCGTGCAGGGTCTGCAGCATCGGCGTCTCGATCTCGAGAAAGTCCAGATCGGTGAACGTCTTGCGCAGGCTGGCAACGGTCTGCGAGCGCTGCACGACGGTGCGGCGGGCCTGCTCGCGATTGATCAGGTCGAGGTAGCGGCTGCGCACCCGGGTCTCTTCGCTGAGTTCGCTGTGCAGGTTCGGCAACGGCAGCAGCGCCTTCGCGGCGATCTGCCAGTCGGCGACCATGACGGAGAGCTCCCCGCGGCGGCTCGAGATGACCTCGCCGGAGACGAACAGGTGATCGCCCAGGTCGACGAGGTCTTTCCACTCGACGAGGGAGTCCGCTCCCACGGCGGCCAGCGAGACCATGGCCTGAATGCGGGTGCCGTCGCCGGACTGCAGGCTCGCGAAGCAGAGCTTGCCGGTGTTGCGCAGGTGCACCACGCGGCCGGCCAGGCCCACGGTGACGCCGGTGACGGCATCCGCTTCGAGGGCGCCGAACTCGGCGCGCACCGCCGGGATGGTGTGGGTGATGGGAACCGACACGGGGTAGGCGCCACCGCCGGGGGTGGCGGCGGCGGCGTTGAGCCGGTCACGTTTGCCGAGGCGCACGGCCTGCTGTTCACTCAGGTCGGAGTCGCTCAGACCGGCGAAGTTCAGGGCGCTCTCGGTGAGGTCGGCTTCGGCGGGTGCGGGGTTCTTGCTCATTGCGGGACTTCCGTTTTTCTGTGCGGGGGTGCAGCGGCTTCGCGGGCGATGCGGGCGGTATGGCGGTGCTGCGGGTCAGAGTGTGAGGAGCGTGTTGTCGATGAGTCGGGTGCGACCCACCAGGGCGGCCACGAGCATGCGGGCCGGCCCGCGGTGGTCGGGCGCCACGGACTGGAAGGTCTGCGGGTGCACCACCTCGAGGTAGTCCAGTTTAACCAGCGGTTCGGTGTCGATCAGCGCGCGGGCCGCGGCGATGACGGCAGCCGGGCCGCAATCGGGGCCGGCCGGGGTGATCGCTGCGGCGGCGGCGAGTCCCGCGGACAGCGACACGGCGGCGTTGCCCTCAGCCTCGGAGAGGTAGCGGTTGCGGCTGGACAGGGCCAGGCCGTTCGCCTCGCGCACGATGTCGCCGACCTCGATCGTGGTGCGCATATTGAGGTCGGCGACCATGCGCTGCACCAGAAAGACCTGTTGGGCGTCTTTTTGTCCGAACATCACAACGTCGGGCCCGACGATGTTGATCAGCTTGGCCACGACGGTGAGCATGCCGTCGAAGTGGCCGGGGCGGGCGGCTCCCTCCAGAAGCGTGCCGACCGCACCGGCGTTCACTCGGGTGCCTGCCGCACCGTCCGGGTACATTTCACCGGCCGTGGGAACGAACACCGCGTCGACTCCCTGCTCGGCGAGCAGAACAATGTCGGCGTCGACCGTGCGCGGGTAGCCGGCCAGGTCTTCGCCGGCGCCGAACTGCAGCGGGTTGACGAAGATCGAGACGATGACCGTGTCGCCGAGTGTCCGGGCGCGCCGCACGAGCGAGAGGTGGCCGGCGTGGAGGGCGCCCATGGTGGGCACCAGAACGACGCGGGAGTCGGGCCCGTGTCGACCGAGGGACTGGGCCCTGTTCCGCGCGTCGTCGACGAAGTGCCGTGCTTCGGCGATGGTGCCCAGAAATTCTGGCCGGGTGAGCACGGTCATTCGTCCTCCGGTGCGGTGAGGCGGTTCGGTTCGGTGGGGTGGTTCGGTTCGGTGGGGTGGTTCGGTTCGGTGGGGCCGACGGTTTCGGCCGGGCCGGCCGGGTCGGCGCCGATGGTGCGGTGCAGGGCATTGTCCATGGCGGAGCGCACCAGCGGCCCGAGCACGGCTGCGGGCCGGTCGATGCCGATGCCGGCGAGCAGCCGGGTGGATTGTTCCACGATAGAGGTACTGAAGGCCGTCGCGGTGTCGATCGCTTCAGCGTAGGCGGCGCGATCGCTCTCACTCACGATGATGGGCTCTCCGCCCATTTCCACCACGAGGGCCTGCCCGATCGGCAGCACCGGGGTGGGCGCGGTGACCGCGAAGTAGCTGTCCGCGAGGCGGGCCAGGTCGAGGCTCGTGCCGGTGAAGGCCATGGCCGGGTGGATCGCAAGCGGAATCGCCCCGCCGCGCAGGGCCGGGTCGAGAACGGCCGTGCCGAAGCGTGCGGAGGTGTGCAGGACCAACTGACCGGGCTGCCAGGTGCTCGTGGCGGCAAGGCCCGACACCAGGCCGGGCAGCGCCGCGTCGGGCACGCAGAGAATCACCAGTTCGCTGCGCTCGACGATTTCGGGCACGGTCAGAATGGGCACCAGGGGCAGGATCGCTTCGGCGCGATCCCGGCTGGCCTGGGAGATCGCCGAAATTCCCACGAGGGCATGGCCGGCGCCGGCGAGTGCGGCGCCGAGGATCGGGCCGACGTGGCCGGCACCGATGATGCCGACGCCGAGGCGTCCGGGACGGGCCTGGTGCGGTTGGGTGGGGGTCATCAGGGTGCTCCTGTCGCCGGCGGCGCCGGACTGGCGGGTGGTGCGCTGTGCGGGCTCGGGGGCTCGGATAGTGCGGGAGGCTCGGATAGTGCGGGGGGCTCGGCCGGTGCGGGAGGCGCGCATGATGCGGGGGGCGCGGACGGGGCGCCGACACGGTTCCAGACGGTCTGATTCCAATGGTGGCTGGTGTCGGCGGCGGCCTGCGCGACGGCTTCGGTGGAGATCGTGGTGAAGAAGCGGCGGGATTCGTCGACGTCCATCACGCTCAGACGCGCCGTGACGGGGCCGAGTACGGTGTGCAGCTGGGCCGACGCGAGCCTCAATCGGCGGGCGACGGGGCCCTGCTGAAGCGCCACACTCTGCAGCCGGGCCAGCGGCACCAGAATCAGGTCGCGGGAGACAACCCCCTGCCGAATCATGGCGACTCCCCCGACAACGCCGTAGCCGGTGCGACGCCAGGAGAACGGTCGCAGCCAGCGCGCCCGTCGCGGCGCGTTGCAGAAGCCATCCGGCTCCTGCGCGACATCGCGGCCCGTTCCGGTCATGCCGCGTTCCACGAGGCCCCGGTGCTCGGCGGCGTCGAAGCCCGGCAGCAGCAGTTCCAGCACCCGAACGACGTCGTCCCGGGTGCCCACCGGCAGGGTGAGGGTGCTCGCCGCGCCGCCGGCACCCTCCGTGGAGGAGTGCCCCGCCTTGTTGATCTGCACCTGCCACCACCCGAAAGGGCGCCACAGCACGGGCTGGGAGATGCCGACGGCGTGAATGCGTCCGGGCGGCAGGGTCTCACTGCTCGTGGACAGCAGCCCGAAACCGACCCGCACCCCGTCGGTGGTGCCGGCGATGCTGTAGCGCAGAGACTTGGTGACCCGGGAGAAGTAGTAACCGACACTGCCGATGATGCCGGGCAGAATCGCCAGCAGCAAGAATGTGCGGCCCCCGCCCACCACCGCCACGAGCAGCGCGATCAGGGCCAGGCCGAGAAAGATGGTGAAGCCGCTGACCACGATCGACCCGATCAGCCGGCCCGGCGGAATGCGCACGACCGATTCCGGCGGAGCCGCCTCCGGATCCAGTTCCGGTGCGAAGAACTCGTGCATTCGGGCGTTGGCCGTGGTGCCGAAACCGCCCGGCACCGCGTCGGCCGCGCCCAACGCGACGGCCTGCCCGGTACTGCCGCCGTCCGTGCCGTCCGTGCCCGTGCCGTCCGTGCCCGCGTCGGCCGCGCCCGGGCCGGCCGGGGGCGCAGCGTCGGGGTTCGCAGCCTGCTGACGCATGCCCGATGCGATCCGCAGAACGTCCCGGCGCAGGTCGTCCGCGAGTCGGGAGTGCAGGTAGGCCAGCTGCACGGAACCGTCCTGCCCGCCGACGCTCACATCGAGTCGGGCGGCGCCGAACAATCGCGGGATGAACGGGCGCACCAGGTTGATGCCCTGAATGCGGTCCAGGCGGGCCTTTCGGTTACTGCGAAAGACCAGCCCGCTGCGCACCTCCACGGCCACGTCGCTCACCCGAAAGCTGTGCATGCGCCACGACAAGTAGAACACCACCAGGATCACGACGAGGATCACGAGCACGCCGAGCAGTACCCAGCCGATGGCGCCACGACGGTAGATCTCATCGAGCGGGTCGCCCCCGAACTGGGGTTCGTTGAAGAACACCTCGAAGAGGCGTTCGCGCAGGTTGGCGATCACGAAGCCGAGCATCGCGACCACGAAGATTCCGCCGCGCAGCAGCGGCGTGGCCGGGTGCAGGCGGTGCCATTCGCCGTCGGTCAGCGGGGTCAGCGCCGCCCGTGCGGCCACTCGTGGAGGGACGGGAGAAGCCGGCTCGGTCACAGCCCGGCCCGCCGGCTCTCGGCCAGTTCCACGAGCCGGTCACGCAGCTGCTCGGCATCCGTGTCGGGCAGGCCGGGGATGGACACGCCGGTGGATGCCGCCGCGGTGACGAATTTCAGGTCGGCCAGTCCCAGCCAGCGGGCTATCGGCCCGCGCGTGATGTCGACGAGCTGCATGCGGCCGTAGGGCACCGAGACGAAGCGTTGAAAGAGAATTCCGCGGCGAAAGAGCAGGTCGTCGGCCCGCAGTTGATATCCGATGGAGCGAACCCGGCGCGGTTCGAAGATGAGGTTGATGATCGAGGCCAGGGCGATCGCACCGCCCACCCACAGGGCCCAGGACACGTCCGCGAGAAACCAGAGCACGACGGCCGCGGTGACGGCGACCAGGCCGAAGACGATGCTTCCCACGATTTCCACCACGACGTAGCGCGGGGACACCCGATTCCAGTGGCCGTCCAGGTCCAGTCGTCGGGACGACGCCCCGGCCGGCGATCCGGAAGCGACCGGCGATCCGGAATCGTCGGGCGGGCGGGGACCGAACGCCAGATCACGGTCAGACATGTTCGCCTCCAGGTTGGGCGTCTCCGTCGGGGGGCAGGGTGCAGTACCGTTCGGCCAGCAGGCCGGCCACGAGCAGAACGGCCGATCCGAGCGCCGATCCGAGTGCCAGCCACACCGATGGTACCGCCGGGATCACCGATCGGGTCAGAAAGAACACCACAATCCCCAGGCTCACCCCGAGCACCAGCGCACCGCTCAGGCTGCAGGCCTTGGCGAGCAGAGCCACCCGCATGGCCCAGAACGGGTCGATGCGCTTGCGGGTACGGCCGCGGGTGAGCTGGCGAATGGGCCAGGCCAGGGCCACGACGGCCAGGGCCACCGACACCAGCGTGAGCGGCAGACTCAACGGCGGCACGATCATGCGGAAACCGGATGCGACCGCCGCGAGCTCCGCCAGAAAGCCGACCACGAGGCCGAGCAGCCCCAGGGCGAGCAGCGTGGTGGCACGGGTGCGGATCATCGGCCGGCAGCGGCGGCGGGGTCGACATAGGGCTGGGTCGATGCCGTGGTCGCGGCGAGCAGGTCGCGCACCGATCCTTTTCCGGGCAGAACAGCCCGGGGGTCCACGTCGAGCCAGGGGGTGAGAACGAAATCGCGTTCGAAGGCGCGGGGATGCGGCAGGGTGAGCCGGGCATCCGTCTGCTCGAGCGCTCCGATCAGCACGATATCGATGTCGAGGGTGCGGTCGCCCCAGCGTTCCGCGCGCACCCGGCCGTGTGCGGCTTCGATGGCGTTCACGGCGGCCAGCAGGGCGAGCGGGTCGCCGCGGAAGGTGCCCACCACCACACCGTTGAGGTAGCGCGGGGCGGAATCGTCGATCCCGTGCCCCTTCACGGCGATGGACTCGTAGAGCCGGGACACATCGCTGAGCTGCAGACCGGTCACGTCGGCGAGGTCCTGCACGGCTTGAATCAAGGTGGCGGCCCGGTCGCCGAGGTTGCTGCCGAGGGCCAGCACGACCCGTTCGGCGCGGCGCGCGTCGGATCCGCTCATGCGCGGCTCCGCTCGATCTGCACCGACACGTCCGTGAAGGGAAGCTCGATCGGGGCCTGGGGTTTGTGCACGCAGACCCGCACCCGCTCGGCGGCCTGGTGCGCCAGCGCCACCACCGCGATGCGCTCCGCGACGGTTTCGATGAGGTCGACGGGGTTGTTCCTGACGGACTCGGCCACTTCTTCGGCGAGTTCGCCGTAGTGGATGGTCTGGGTGACGTCGTCGCTGGAGGCTGCGCGTGCCAGGTCGAGCCAGACGGTCACGTCGATAACGAAGTCCTGCCCGTTTTCACGTTCGAAGTCGTAGACGCCGTGGTGGGCGTTGACGCGCAAACCGGTCAGAGTGATGCAGTCGAGGCTCATGAGTCCATTCTGACCGACTCGAGCCGGTCAAGCACGTTCAACGCGGCCCGGGTGCCGGCGACGTCATGCACCCGAACCGCCCAGGCTCCGGCCTGGGCGCTCAGAACGCTCACCACCGCGGTGGGCAGGTCACGGCCCAGCACCGGCGTCTGGGCCGGGAGCGCCTCGGCGAGAAAACGTTTGCGGGAGGCCCCGACCAGCACGGGCAGGCCCACGGCAACGAGCGCGTCGAGGCGGGCGAGGAGCGCCCAGTCGTGTTCGGCACGCTTGGCGAAGCCGAGTCCGGGGTCCAGCACGAGCTTGTCGCGGGCGACGCCGGCCCGTTCGAGCGCGGCGACGCGCGCCTCGAGGGCCTGGCGCACCTCCGCCACGACATCGGCGTACTGGGTGAGGGCGCCCATCTGCTGCGCGTGGGCGCGCCAGTGCATGGCCACGAAGGTCACTCCGGTCGCGGCGGCAACGGATGCCATGGCCTCGTCCGCAAGGCCACCCGAGACGTCGTTGATGATGCCGGCCCCGGCGGCGGCGGCCGCGCGGGCGGTGTTCGCGTTGAGGGTGTCTACGCTGACGACGAGTCCGTGCCGGGCCAGCTCGGTGATCACCGGCAGCACCCGGGCCTGCTCATCGGCCGGGGACACCCGGGTGGCGCCCGGACGGGTGGATTCGCCGCCGACGTCGATGAGGTCGGCGCCGTCGGCGTGCAGCTGCAGGCCGTGCGCGATGGCCGCATCCACCGCGGCCCACCGACCACCGTCGCTGAAGGAGTCGGGGGTGACGTTGAGAATGCCCATGATCAGGGTCATGGGCGCGTCTCTCCCGGTCGAATCGAGGAGTTCACCGGGCGGCGGAGATGAGCGCGATGATTTCGGCCCGCTGGCCGGGGTCGGAAAGCTCCCCGCGGCTGGCCATGGTCACGGTGGAGCTGCGCGTCTGGCGCGGCCCGCGAGTTCCCACGCAGCCGTGCACGGCGTCGAGCACCACGAGCACGCCCCGGGGTTCGAGGCCGTGGTGCAGCACGCCGGCGATCTCTTCGGTGAGCCGTTCCTGAAGCTGGGGCCGGGCGGCGAGGGTCTCGATGACGGCGGGCAGCCGGCCCAGGCCCACCACCCGGTCGCCGGGAAGGTAGGCCACGTGGGCGGTGCCGAGAAACGGCAGCAGGTGGTGCTCGCAAATGGAACGAAACGCGATGTCGCGCAGCAGCACCAGCTCACCGGTTTCCGGTCCCACCGGAACGGTGTCGGTGAGGTGCTCCAGCGGGTCCTGAGCGAGGCCGGCGAAGAACTCGTTGTACGCATCCGCTACCCGCCGCGGGGTTTCCTCCAGCCCCACCCGGTTCACGTCTTCACCGATCGCGGCGAGCAGTTCCGTGACCGCGCGCTGAACCCGGTCCCTGTCGACTGCCACCGCTGTCAGGCCGTCGCCGGGCGGGGGTTGCGCATCGGGGGGCGCGCCGGTGCGGGCGCGGCCGGGTCTTCGCTGGGCACGTCGCCATCGACGGCGGCCGCGTCAACGGGCGCCCTCACAACGGGCATCTCGATGGGAGGCAGGGTCGACACGGGTCGTTTGTCACTGGAGAGCCACTGCGGGCGCGGCGGCAGCTTCACGACCTGGGTGAAGAGCTCGGCCAGGGCGACCTGGTCGAGGGTTTCGTGTTCGAGCAGGGCCCCGGCGAGCTGATCGAGAATGCCGCGGTTGGCCACGAGCACCTCGTAAGCCTCGTCGTGGGCGTCTTCGAGAAGCTGACGCACCTCGGCGTCGACCTGCTCGGCGACCTGCTCGGAGTAGTCGCGCTGGTGGCCCATGTCGCGGCCCAGGAAGACCTCGCCCGACCCGGATCCCAGCTTGAGGGGCCCGACGGATGCGCTCATGCCGAATTCGGTGACCATTTTGCGCGCCGTCGCGGTGGCCTTCTCGATGTCGTTGGACGCTCCGGTGGTCGGGTCGTGGAAGATGATCTCTTCGGCGACGCGGCCACCCATGGCGTAGGCGAGCTGGTCGAGCAGTTCGTTGCGGGTCACGGAGTAGCGGTCTTCCAGGGGCATCACCATCGTGTAGCCGAGGGCTCTGCCGCGGGGAAGAATGGTGATCTTGGTCACCGGGTCGGTGTTGCGCATCGCGGTGGCCACGAGAGCGTGTCCGCCCTCGTGGTACGCGGTGATGAGCTTCTCCTTGTCGCGCATCACTCGGGAGCGGCGCTGCGGGCCGGCCATCACCCGGTCGACGGCCTCGTCGAGCGCCCGGTTGTCGATGAGCTGGGCGTTGGAGCGCGCGGTGAGCAGGGCGGCCTCGTTGAGCACGTTCGCGAGGTCGGCGCCGGTGAAGCCGGGCGTCTTGCGGGCGAGTACTTCAAGGTCGACTCCGGCGGCCATGGGCTTGCCCTTGGAGTGCACCTCGAGAATGTGTTTGCGGCCGAGCATGTCGGGCGCATCCACGCCGATCTGCCGGTCGAAACGGCCGGGACGCAGCAGGGCGGGGTCGAGAATGTCGGGGCGGTTGGTGGCGGCGATCAGAATGACGTTGGCCTTCACGTCGAAGCCGTCCATTTCGACCAGGAGCTGGTTCAGGGTTTGCTCACGCTCATCGTGGCCGCCGCCCATGCCGGCACCGCGGTGACGGCCCACCGCGTCGATCTCGTCGATGAAGATGATCGCGGGAGCGTTCTCCTTGGCCTGCTGGAACAGGTCACGCACGCGGCTGGCGCCGACGCCCACGAACATCTCCACGAAGTCCGAGCCGGAGATGGCGTAGAAGGGCACGTTGGCCTCGCCGGCCACGGCTCGGGCGAGCAACGTCTTTCCGGTTCCGGGAGGGCCGTACAACAGCACACCCTTGGGGATGCGGGCACCGACAGCCTGGAACTTGGCCGGTTCCTTGAGAAAATCCTTGATCTCGTTGAGCTCTTCGATGGCCTCGTCACTGCCGGCGACGTCTGCGAAGGTCACCTGGGGGCTTTCCTTGGAGACGAGTTTGGCCTTGCTCTTGCCGAACTTCATGACGTTGTTGCCGCCGCCGCGCATCGACAGCATCAGCCAGATGAACAGGCCGATCAGCAGTACCGGGAACAGAAAGCCGAGGGCGGTGAGCAGCCAGCTGGGCTGCGGCACCTCATCGGTGAACCCGTCACTGGGATTGGCTGCCGTCACGGCGTCGACGATCTCGGCACCACGGGGAGCCACATAGTAGAACTGCACCCGGGTGCCGTCGTCACCGCTGGCCTGGCTCAGAGTGAGGTCGACGCGTTGCTCCCCGTCGACGATCGTCGCCTCGGACACCGTGCTGCCGCGGAGGAGCTGCAGGCCTTCCTGCGTGGACACCTCTTTGAACCCGCCGGACAGGGTGATCAGGCTTGACCCCACCCACACGGCGATGATGGCCAGAGCGATATACAGAAAAGGACCGCGAAAAAGCTTCTTAACCTTCATTATCCTCACAGGCTAGCGCGATGTCTCAGGGAAAAGCCGTGTGTTCGCCCACAGGTGACGCGACCGGGGCGGGTCAGCGCTCGGGCCGGTGGTGTCCGGTGCGGGTGCCGCTAGTCGGCAACGGGCGCGTAGACGTGCGGCGCCAGAATGCCGACCGAGCCCAGGTTGCGGTATTTTTCGTCATAGTCAAGGCCGTAGCCCACGACGAACTTGTTGGGAATGTTGAATCCCACGTATTTCACGTCGATCTCGACCCGTGCGGCGTCGGGCTTGCGCAGCAGGGCGCAGATTTCCACGGATGCCGGCTTGCGGGAGTTGAGGTTGGCCAGCAGCCAGCTCAGCGTGAGACCGGAGTCGATGATGTCTTCCACGATGAGCACGTTGCGGCCCAGCAGGTCGGTGTCGAGGTCCTTGAGAATGCGCACGACTCCGCTGGACTCGGTGCCGGAGCCGTAGGAGCTCACGGCCATCCAGTCCATGGTGATGGGGTGGTGCAGTTCGCGGGCGAGGTCGGCCATGACCATGACGGCACCCTTGAGAACGCCGACCAGGAGCAGGTCTTGGCCGGCGTAGTCGGCCTCAATCTGGCGGGACATTTCGGCCAGGCGGGTGCGAATCTGCTCCTCGCTGATCAGGATCTCGGTGAGGTCTTCAGGGATGTCGCGGGGTTCCATTAGAGCGGAAGTGTCCTTTAGATCGGGGGGTGTGCTGCCGCGGGGAAAAAAACGAGGTCTCCACCGCGCCGTATAACTCTAACGCCTGCCAGGTCTATTGCCTCCTGACCGTGCCAGTTCGTGACCAGTTCGGCCACGCCCAGCGTCTGCGAACGCCCCAGTGAGACCCCGAAGCGCTCGGCGACGAGGAGCCGGATCATGCGCTGCCGCAGAGCTGCGGGTTGCCTGCCCAGCGCCTGCGCGCGCAGCCGCACGACCGGGCCGGTGTCACCTGCCGGTTCTGCGGGGCCTGCCGGGTCTGCCGGGTCTGCCGGCACGATCGCAGCTGCCAGCAGGTCGGGAACCAGCCCGTCGAGCGCCGCGGCGTCTTCGCGCAGTTGCTCGGCGGTGCGGGCGAGCGCCGCCGCGATGCCTGGCCCGAGTTCGCGTTCGAGGGCGGGCAACACGTTCTGGCGGGCGCGCACGCGGGCGAAACGGGGATCGCGGTTCTGCGGATCCTGCCAGGGATCGAGTGCGGCGTCCCGGCAGAACTGGCGGGTTTGGTCACGGCGAATGCCGAGCAGCGGGCGCCGGTAGGGTCCGGTTACGGGCGCCATGCCGTGCAGGCTGGTGGGGCCGGAGCCTCGGGCGAGGCCGAGCAGCACCGTTTCCGCCTGGTCGTCGAGGGTGTGCCCGAGCAGGACCGCGACGGCCCCCGTCTCGGCAACGGCCCGGTCGAAGGCGTCGTAACGGGCGGCACGCGCGTGGGCTTCGGGCCCGTCGGCACCCTCGCTCACCCGCACCGTGACGACCAGCACCGGGTCCAGGCCCAACCCGCGGGCCTGCCGTGCCGCCTGCGCCGCCACGGCGGCCGACCCGGGTTGCACTGCGTGGTCGATGATCACGGCGCCGGCGCGCAGCCCGGCGCGGGGCGCCTCGAAGGCTGTCGCCGCGGCGAGGGCCAACGAATCGGCGCCGCCGCTCAGGCCCACAAGCACGAGTCCGTGCCGCGGCAACAGGCCGCGCACCGCCCGGCGCACGTCGGCGACAACCGGGCTCAAGCGGGGGCGGCGTTCGGACTGCATCCAGTAACGTTATCGGGAGACGTGAAACAAGGGAGAAATTCAGCTATGGCCGAATACGACGCAGTTATCGAAATCCCTCGCGGGAGCCGCAACAAGTACGAGGTAGACCACGGCACCGGCCGGGTCTACCTGGACCGGGTGCTCTACACGAGCTTCATGTACCCGACGGACTACGGCTACTTCGAGAACACCCTGGGGCTCGACGGCGACCCCGTCGACGTGCTGGTGCTGTTGGACTACCCGCTGTTCCCCGGCGTGGGCGTCAGCGTGCGCCCCGTGGGCGTGTTCAACATGACCGATGACGGCGGCTCCGACGCCAAGGTCATCGCCGTTCCGGCCGGCGACCCGCGGTGGGCGCACATTCAGGACGTCACCGACATTCCCGAGTACACGCGCAAGGAGATTGAGCACTTCTTCGAGCACTACAAGGATCTTGAACCCAATAAATGGGTCAAGACCGAGGGCTGGGGCGACGCTGCCGAGGCCGAACAGATCGTTGTCGACGGCATCGCGAAGCTGCTCGCCGACGGCCACTAGGCCTCACCCGAACACAGGCCCCCTGATTGCCAGGGGGCCTGTGTCGTGTTTTCAGGGGGCCTGTGTCGTGTTTTTAGGAGCCCTGTGTCGTGCCCCGTTGCCGCCTCGCGCAACGGAGCCGACCGCGGGACGAGGCGGGTCAGGCCGAGGGCCTGCCGACGTAGGGCGCGACCTGGCCGATCGACCAGATCGAGTGCACGCGCACCCGGGCGCTGGGGTTCGGCGCTTCGAGAATCTGCCCGTTGCCCACGTAAATGGCCACGTGGTAGTAATTGCCGCGGCTGCCCCAGAAGAGCAGGTCGCCCACCTGCACATCGGCGAAGGAGACCAGTTTGCCCCGGCTGGCCATGGTGTTGTACTGGTTGGTCGCGGAGTGCGTGCCGATGTAGATTCCGGCCGCGGCATAGGCCGCTTTGGTGAGGCCCGAGCAGTCCCAGACATCGGGTCCTGACCCGCCCAACTGGTACCGGTCGCCCAGCTGGGAGCGTGCGAAGCTCAGCGCGGTGGAGACGGCGCTCGCGTTCGGTGTCGCCGCGGGCGCCGCGGCCGGAGCTCGAGTGGCCGGAGCCGCAGCGGCCGGAGCCGCAGCGGCCGGAGCCGCGACTACCGGAGCCCGCGCCGCCGGCGCTTGGGCTGCCGGGGCTGCCGGGGCCGGTGCACGGGTCGCCGGGGCCGGGGCCGCGGGAGTCTGCGCCGCGGGCGTCCGGGCGGGCGTCCGCACGGGCGGAGTCTGGGCGGGCGGAGTCTGGGCTGCGGGGATCCGGGCTGCGGGGTTCTGCACGGCGGGGTTCTGCACGGCAGGGTTCTGCACGGCGGGAGCCTGCCCTGCCGGGGCCTGCGCTTCGCGCGCAGATGCCGGCGGCACGGCGGCCGCGGAGCCGGGTGACGCAGCCCCCGACGGTGCAGAACCCGCGGTGTCGCGGGTCTCGCGTTGCAGCAGGGTGGCCGCGGCGGCCTGCGCCTGGGCGAACGCCGCGGCGGCCGCAGCGGCGTTCAGGCCGGTCTGATATTCCCGTTCCGCCTGCACCGTGGTGTCTTTGAGCAGGGCGAGCTGTTCGAACAGCTCGGTGGAGCGGCGTTGCTCGGTGTCGAAAGCCACCTGGGTGGCCTGGGCTGCGGCGGAGGCCTCATCGAAGCGACCCTCGGATTCTGCAGTGAGGCGTTCGCGTGCGTCGGCGGCCGCGGCGGCCTGCTCGCCGAGCGACTCGGCGGTATTGGCGTCTTGCGTGGCCTCGTCGAAAATCCGCGCGGACTGTTCGCTGAGTTTGCTCGCCGTTCCGAGCTGGCTGAGCAGGGTGTCGGCGGTGTCGCCGTTCACGAAGAGGTTCAGCGACAGGCTCTGCGCGCCGGTCTTGGCGAGGTGCGCGGCAATGAGGCCGGCACGCATGCGCGACGTGGCGGCGACAGCCTCCGCAGTGGCGACCTGCCCGACGAGGGCGCGGGCGCGCGTCGTCGCCGCATCCAGTTCGTCACGGGTGATCAGATAGGCCTCGGCGGCGATCTGCGACTGCGTCGCGGCGGCGGCTGCCGTGGACTGCAGCGTTCCCAGCAGGGCGGTGATCTTGTCGATCTCGGCCTGCTTGGTCTCTTCATTCTGCTTGGCCGCTTCGACATCGGTCCAGCTGGGATAGTTCTCATCGGCCAGAGCGGCCGGGACGACCCCGAACGAGGCGGTGACGGCGCCGACGGCGACGGCAGAGAGCAGCGTGAGGGGGCGACGGCGCGCCGACCACCAAGGCGTGCGCTGACGGGCTGCCCGACGGCGCGGTACCTGGGCAGAGGCACCGGCGGAGCCGGCGATGGTGTTATCCAAGAGATGCTCCCTGTGCGGCCATGAAGGGGGCCGCGTTGCTGCGAACACCGTTCAGCCACACTTCAAAGTGCAGATGGCAGGCAGTGGATACTCCGGTACTGCCGGAGCTGGCGATATTGTCCCCGACGCCCACGGGCTGACCGGCACGCACGTAGACGCCGCCGTCCACGATGTGCGCGTATCCGGTGGAGACGCCGTTGCCGTGGTCGATCTTGACGAAGTTGCCGTAGGTGCCCAGACGTCCGGCATAGGTCACCGTGCCGGCACTGGCCGCGTAGATGGGCGCGTTGCAGCCGGTGCCGAGGTCGGTGCCGTAGTGGTAGCCGCCACTGCAGCTGCCGCCGCCGCAGATCACCGAGCGGGGGCCGTAGCCGCCGGTGATGCGGCCGCTGGCCGGAACGGCCCAGCCGCTCGAGCTGGTGTACCCGCCTCCGAGGCTGGCGCCGGCGGCTGCGGCCGCCGCCGGGCGATCCGCCGCGGCGCGAGCGACCCGGGCGGATTCGGCAGCTCTCGCGGCTTCAGCGGCGATCCGTGCGCGTTCGATCACACCGGCCTCATAGCCGGCCGCGGTCACGGCCTCGGCGTCCTGCAGGAAGGCCAACTGGGCTTGAAGCTCCTGCCCCTTGGCCTCGGACTCGGCCAGTGCGGCGCCGGCCGCCTCGGCGGCACTCTGCGCCACTGCGAGGGCCTCCTCCGCGACGATGCGCAGGGCCTCACGTTCCGCCTGAGCGATCGTGGCCTGGTCGCCGAGGGCCTGGGCGTTGTTCTGGGCGGTCTGGGCCTGCTCGTACACACCGGTGCTGCGTTCCACCAGCTTGCTCATGCTGCCCAGCTTTCTCAGCAACGCGTCGGCGCCGCCCGGGGCGCTGGTGCCCTGGCCGTCGCTGCCCCCCTGATCCGCGCCGGCTGCGGCGGCTTCGCCGTCCAGAAAGAGGTTCACTCCGAGGTCGGTGCCGCCAGTGCGGTAGAGCTGGGCGGCGAGCTGGCCGGCCTGCCGGGTGGCGTCATCGGCGACCAGGCGGCTCGCATCGGCCTGAGCCTGCAGGTCTTCCGCACGGCGGGTGGCGTCATCGAACTGTTCCTGGGCCAGCAGCAGCTCTTCCCCCCGGGCGTCCGCTTCGGCCTGGGTGCGCTGAACCTCGGTCTGCAGCCCCGCGATGAGGCCCTGAATTTCGGTGACGCTGGCCGCGGCCGCAGACGTGCTCGCCTTGGCGTTCTGCAGGTCTTCCCAGCTGGGGTAGCTCACGGCCTGGGCGGGTGCAACCGGGTTGACCAGGGTCGCCACGAGCACCAGGGTCGCGGCGAAGGCGGCGACACCGACGGTGCGACGGTGCCCGATCCGGGTCCCGAGGGCGTGAATGCGGTGCGCCGGCTGATTCAGGCCGCGCTTGGCCGCGCGTTCCGTGCGATTCATTACTCCCCGATCGGGCCCGGCGACAGGACTAAGAAAACAGGAGCATCCGGATTCACGTCTATCACGTTGTCAACGACCTTCACACTAACAACCCGAGCGGCATTCGCCCAGTGCGAGGCCGAATCTAGCCCCTCCTGGGTGGTAGAACCCGCTGATTCATTGCCGGTGTGGACAACTCTGATGTGCCCACAACCGTGGAGAAGTCGGCAAAATATTCAGCTATCTCCCAGATAAACGCACCCTGGCTCCCAGTTCAGAGGGGCCGAAAACCCTGATTAGCACATCGGGCGAAATCACCGTATGCTTACTTTTCGGCAGCCGGTACGTCACGGAAGCCAGCGGCCCCATCGTTTAGTGGCCTAGGACGGCGCCCTTTCACGGCGTTAACACGGGTTCGAATCCCGTTGGGGTCACGCAAGTGATGTTGGTGTGTACAACAGCTGCAAAAAAATAGAATAGTATTACCAAGTGCCTCGCACACAAGTATTACATCGAGGCCCTGTAGCGCAGTTGGTTAGCGCGCCGCCCTGTCACGGCGGAGGTCGCCGGTTCAAGTCCGGTCAGGGTCGCAAAGTCAAGAAGCTCTTTCGAAAGAAAGAGCTTTTTGTCTCAGAAAGCGGCAACGCTTTCTGGCCCTGTAGCTCAGTTGGTAGAGCGTTCGACTGAAACTCGAAAGGTCACCGGATCGACGCCGGTCGGGGCCACTTAGGGCCACACCCGAGCTTCTACAACGGTGTGGCCCTATTTTTTTGCCCGGATCCGGGCCCGCGCCGCCACCGCTCCAAGCGCCGCCGCCGCATCGTTCGATGCGCGAGTGCGCTCAGCGATAGAAGGCGGCGAGGCGGGCGAACCCCTCATCGAGAGACACCTGCGGGGCCCACTGCAGGTCTGCTCTGGTGCGACGCTGGTCGAACCAGTGCGCCGTCGAGAGCTGCTCGGCCAGAAACCGGGTCATCGGCGGTTCGTCGGCGCCGGGACGCAGTGCCCAGGCCCGCTCGATCACAGACCCAGCGGCGCGGGCGACGGCTGCCGGAACCCGCCACGCCGGCGCGGGCACGCCGGCCGCGCCGCACATGCCGGCCAGCAGCTCGGCGACCGGCCGGGGTTCGCCGTTGGTGATCACGTACGCCTGTCCGTGCACCGTGTCGACCCGGTCAAGGGCGCTCCGAATGGCCGTGGCGGCGTTGTCGACGTAGGTGGAGTCGATCAGAGCCGCGCCGTGGCCGAGCAGCGGCAGCCGGCCCGCACGGGCGCGCTCCACGATGCGCGCCACCAGCTGGGTGTCGCCGGGGCCCCAGACCAGGTGCGGGCGCACCGCAACGACCCGCAGCTCGGCGCTGTCGGCGGCCAGGGCGAACCGTTCGGCGCGTGCCTTGGTGCGGGCGTAGTCGCCGCGGGCGTGCTCGGGATCGGCCGGGGCCGCGTCGCCGCCCTCCAGCGACACTCCGGTGTGTGCCACGGACGGCGACGAGACGTACACGAAGCGGGAGACACCGGCCTGCCGTGCGGCGTCGAGCAGGAGTCGGGTGCCGCCCACGTTGACGACCTCGAACTCGGCCGGGTCTCCGGCGAGGGACACTTTGGCGGCCAGGTGCACGATCGCGTGCATGCCCGCGGCGACCTCGGCGACGCGGGCGGCGTCGGTGACCGAGCCCAGTGCGTCCGTCGCGCCCGCAACCCCCGAGGGGCGACGCTGAAAACAGGTCACCGCGTGGCCGGCGGCGAGGATCTCGGCGGCGACCGCCCGGCCCAGAAAGCCGCTGGCCCCGGTCACGAGCACCCGCAGCGGGGTGACCGGGGACCCGGTCACGGCTTCGCCAGGCGGCCGCCGGCCAGAACGCGGGTGGCCCATCGTGACAGCCTGCTGCGGTCGATTTTGGAGTTGTGGCGAATGTCGGTGGGCAGCCGGGGCACGACGAGCACTGCGGCGAGGGGCGCGCCGTCGGCGACGGATGCGCGCACCGCGGCCGCGAGCTCGGATGGTGCGAGCCCCACCCGGCGCGCCGCCGGCACGGTCTCGACCACAGCGACGAGGTGTTGGGTACCGAGCGGCCCGACCCCCACGACAGCCGCGCGGGCCACGGCGGGCACACCTTCGATGCGCTGTTCCGGGCCGACCGGGGTGACCACGCCGGCCGCGGTGACGATGATGTGCTGCATGCGCCCTTCGACCCAGAGCCGGCCGGCGGCGTCGAGGTGCCCCACGTCGCCCGTGCGATGCCAGCGCTCCCCCGCCGGCGCGCCGAGCTTCGAGGCGCGGTCGGTGGACCAGAGCCGGTCGTAGTGGTCTTTCACGTGTGGGGCCGACACAATGATCTCGCCCGTGACGTGGGGAAGCTCCGACAACACCCCCGTCGCGATCCCGCGGGCGTTGAGGGAGCTGATGCGAATGCGGGTGGTCGCCGTGGCGGGTCCCACACAGACGCCGCCGGCCGCGGGCCGAGACGTCGACCCGTCGTCGGCTGACGGCTCCGGCGGGGCCGCGGCGGCGCGGATCCCCTCGAGGGTGATGTCAGCCATCAGCAGCCCCTCGGTCATTCCGTACGGGGTGTGCGCGGTGGCGGCGGGCATCAGCCGGGCTGCGGCCGCCAGCAGCGACTCGGAGACCGGTGCGCCGGCGGAGAGAAAGCTGTGCACGCCGGCAAGGGCGGTGTGGTCGGCCGGGGTGAGGGCTTCCGCGGTGGCCACGACGTTGGCCAGCGCGGCCGGCGAGAGAAAGACCACGGTCGCGTCGATGGCCGCGACCGCTGCGGCAACGGCCACGGCGGTGAGGGTCTTGGGCGCGGTGACGTCCATGTCGGGCGTCACCGAACGGGCGCCGAGCGCGGGACCGAGCAGGGCGAAGGGGGCGAAGCCGGCGACGAGGCCGGTGCCGCGGCCCACTCCATACTGGGCGAAGAGAGCGTAGCTCACCTTGGACAGCTGGTCGTGGGTGTACACGACGCCCTTGGCCGGCCCGGTGGACCCGGAGGTGAACAGCACCGCGGCGGGGTCGCTCGGGGCTGGTTCGGGAGGCAGCTGCGCGCCGACGACGCCGCCGCGGGCGATGAGGTCGGCCAGGGTGTGCCGCACGCCGAGGGTGCGGGCGACTGCGGCGGGAAACCGGGCGGTGGCGATCTTCTGGCCGGGCCAGCCGAGCGCGCGGGCGGCCATCAGTCCGGGGGCGGCGCCGATCACATGGTCGGGACGAGCGCCGTTCACGGCGCGGGTGAGCCCGCGCAGACCGAGGCCGGCATCCGCCACGACGACGACCGCGCCGATACGCACGCAGGCGTAGAGCACCGCCGTGAGGTCGGCGCTCGGCGGCACGAGCAGCGACACCCGGTCGCCCGGTTTCACCCCGATGCTCACGAGTCCGGCGGCGATCTGCCGCACCCGGCGGGACAGCAGGCGCCAGGTCACCGTGCGGGGGCCGCCACCGGAAGCCGGCAACATGTCGACCAGTGCCGTCTCGGCGCTGTCACAGAGTTCGTCGAGGTAATGCCAGAGCGGTCGGTAGGCGATCGCGGCGGCGGCATCGGCGGGCGCCTCCGACTCTGCGGCAGTGTCAGCGTCAGCGGCGGTGTCGGTGAGGGGGCCGGCCTGCGCTCGGCTCGGAGCACGACCCGGCGGGGCGGTCTCGGCGCCCGTCACAGAGTCGTCGAGCCAGGTCAGGGCCAGTGCCGCGAACGGGGCATCCTCCATCACGAGGTGCCCGGCGCCTTCGAAGCGGTGCACGTCGGCGTGTGGCATACGTTCCACGAGGTCATCGAGGTAGCGGTCGCTGAAGATCGGGTCGCGGGGGCCCCAGAGCATCAGGGCGGGCACCGTGAGGGCGCGCAGGCCCTCGGCGATGCGGTCCAGTTCCGGGCGGCTCTCGTGCTGCGGCGCCACGGGAATGTCGGCGACGAACGCGCCGATGCCGCCGCGCCGGGCGGCGCTGCGGTATGGCGCCCGATAGCCGTTCTTCACGGTCGGGGCCAGGGGCGGGTGCGCCAACGCCAGGGTGGTGTCGAGAAAGGCCGGCGTGAGCACGGTGGAGGCTCCGAGCAGGGAGCGCTGCAGGGCCAGCCGCAACGGTGCGGGCACGGGGTGCTGCTCGGGCTGGTGCACGGCGGTGTTCAGCAGCATCACGCCGGCGAGTAGCTCGGGGTGATCGATCGCCCAGCCGAGCGAGATGCTTCCGCCCCAGTCGTGGCCGAAAGTGACGACCGGGCCGGTGAGGTCGAGGGCTTCGGTCAGGTCGGCGAGGTCCCGCACCCGCCGGGCCAGCGGGCGCACCACGCCGGTGCGCTCCGAGAAGCCCATGTCGAGCTGGTCGACGGCGATGACGCGCCACGCGGCTGCTCCCGACTCGGGGCCGGAGTCGGCATTCGGGGCGGTCGCGGCGCCCGCGGCAGTGTCGGTCGCGAGGCCGGCGGCGGTCGCCTGGGCCACCAGATCGCGCCAGGTGTACGACCAGGTGGGGTTGCCGTGCACGCAGAGCACGGTGCCCAGAACACGGATGCCGCGGCGGGTGAGCTCGGGGCCGTTGTCGAGCAGGTGCCAGGTGCGGGTCACCAGCCGGGTCGACCCGTGCGTGTCGTGCGGCGCGGTCTCGGGCACCTCGATGAGGTGGGACAGGCTCGGGTGCAGTCCGGGCAGGCCGTCGGGCGGCAGGGACGCGGGGGCGCGCGTTCCGGCGACTGCGGGCAGACGCGCGGTCACCAGAGCAATTCCATCATGGCCGTGTTCAGGCCTGAGCCCACTCCCATGAGCAGCACCCGGTTGCCCGGTTGCAGGGTGGCGGACTCCTGGGCCAGAGTGATGGGAATCGAGGCGGGGCCCACGTTGCCGAGCGTGGGATAGGTCAGCGGCACCCGACTGCGGTCCATGCCGGTGGCCTTGATGAGGGCGTTGGTGTGCACGTCAGAGACCTGATGCACGATGTAGCGGTCCATCTGCGACCAGTTCCAGTCCTGGCGGGCCTCGGTCCAGGCCGAGACGACCAGTTCCATCCCGCCCTTGAGCAGCGCGCGGGCGTCGGTGAACATGCCGTCCACGCTGCCCACGCAGAGGCCGTTGAACTGGGTGGCCGCGCGGGTGACGCCGCCGAGCATACGGTGGCCTTCCGGGTGTTCGTCGGCGCGGCCGAGCACGGCGGCGGCAGCTCCGGAACCGAGGGTGAGGCTGGCGAATTCACTCATGAAGTCGGTGCGGTTGATGCCCTCACGGCCGAGGCGTTGGATGGTGTTGGTCTGAATCTCATCGGCGTCTTCACCGTCGATCACGACGGCGTACTTGATCTGGCCGGAGTCGATGAGCTGCGCGGCCAGAGTCATGCCGTTCACGAAGCCGAGGCAGGCATTGGCGATGTCGAAGTTGGTGGCGGAGGAGGGCAGACCGAGGCCGTGGTGAATGCGCACGGCGACGCTGGGTTCCAGGTGTTTGCGGGTGACGGAGGTGTTGATGAGAAGACCCACCTGACCCGGCTCGATGCCGGCCTGGCTGAGCGCACGCTGCCCGGCCGAGACGGCGGCGTCGTCGAAGGTCTGGCCGTCGCCCCAGTTACGGCGTTCCTGAACGCCGGCTACGCGTTGCAGCAGGCGTTTGGGCAGACGCAGCCGGCTGAGCACCGGTTGCAGCTTTCGATCGATCTCTTCCGAGGTGGTGACACGTGGCGCGATGGTGCTGGCCACCGACAGGAGGGCGACATTGAGATGCCGTGTCGTCGCATTTCCATTCAACTGTGATTCCCCTGTCGCGTTTCGGACGGTGCACCACACGGTCCCGGCACCCAAACATACTGTCCGTTGCCCGAGGTTCCACTGTACGCGCCCATGAGGGCCCCGTCCGCCGGTGTGCGGGGTGACGGGGGCCCTCAGCGGTGCAGGGTCAGATGATGCCGTCCGACAGGGTGCTCGGGTTGCCGAAACGGTGCGCCGTGATGGTGATGGCCTGCTCGCGCAGGAACGGCAGCAGTTCGACCCGGCCGGCCTGGGTGATCGGGCCCGAGTAGACCGCGATGTCGGGCCGTCCGTGCAGGGCTTCGGCCAGGGCGGTCGCCGCGGCGCGGGCGCCCTGGATCGGGTCGGCACCGATGAGGCGCACACGGGAGGTGGAGATGCCGCCGGCCGCGGCGCGCAGCAGCCACTCGTCGTCACTCTCGACCACGATCGGCACCTCGCGCACCTCGAGCACGGAACGCACGTTCAACGGCACCGGCACCGAACTCGACACCGCGAACGCCGAACGGGACAGCGTGGCCGCACTGATCACGCGCAGCAGGTCGCTGAGCGTGCCCTCGTCGGTCAGCCGAATCGTCACGGGCAGCGGGCGGTAGCGGAACAGGTTGCGCTCCAGGCCCACGTCGGAGACGTCTTTGACGGCGTTGAACTCCTCCCGCCAGGCCAGGGCGTCGCTCACGGCGGAGCGGCGCAGCACATCGAAGTCGGCGTATTCCAGCACGG
>JAWOHA010000315.1:0-4273 GCA_046496385.1 Cryobacterium sp.
TCGCTGAGGGGCGCATACGCCGCTGCGGTCTGCTGCGCACGCACGATCGACTCGGCCACAGGCTGTTCCCCGAGCACGCCCAGCACCGGCGTGCCGGGCGTTCCGTACAGGGCAACGAAACGTCGGGCCGGAAAGAGGGTCTGTCCGCCGCCGGGCAGCTGCACCCCCGTCACCGCGGTGCGCACCTTCCAGTCCAGGCTCGATTCGGCCGCGAACGGCGCTCCGACGGCGATCACGGCGGTAGGCATGGTGCGAGCCAGGGCGGTCACGAGGGCCTCGTGCGCCTGGGGATTGACCTGTTCCGCCGGCATCAGACGCACGGTGACGGATGCGGCACGCGCCGTGGCCACGGCCGCGAGCTGATCGGGGTGGTCGACCGCGAGCAGCACTCCCCCGTTCCGGGCCGGGGAACGGGTGACCGCGGGTAACGGACCGGTCCAGTCAGGGTCCTCCACCTCGGCGGGAGACGTCGGGGCGCCGGGGCCGTCGCCGGTGGGCGACGGCGCCCCGGTCGGCTCGAGATGCAGGAGCGCGGGGCTCAGCGGGCCCGCGGCGGCCAGCGCGTGCAGAGCCGTCGAAGGGGATTCCACCGCCACGACGGGCAGGGGGTGCGGCAGCACGGCGTTCACGGCCGCCACGGTGGCCGGGACCTGCCCACCGACCCGCACGACACGGTCGGCACCGAGCCGACTGATCTCGGCGTTCACGGCGGCGGCCGTGTCGAACCCGGAGGTGGGCATCAGCAGCATCGGCACGCCGAGCGACACGGCGGCCGAGGCCGCCAGGAGTTGCGCGGCCGGTTGCCCGACAGGAGCCGTGACGACCAGCCCCGCCGTGTCGAACAGGGCCGCACTCACCGTGATCGCATTGATCACCGCATCAGGGTCGGCCGCCACGGTGAGAAAATCGGCGGGCAGCGTCGTGTGTGCGCGCACCGGATCGGGCGCGCTCTGCTCGGGAGGCGCGGCCACGCATGCGCTGAGCACCAGCACCAGCACCAGCACGCTGGAGAACAGCACGCCGTGCCGCAGCACAGACCAGGGCCGCGCACCTGACCTGCCGACGGGCACGACGCGCCGTGAGGCGCCCGAGAGAACACGTGTCACCACCTGTGCCGCCCCTCCGTCGTGGCCAGTGTAGACCCGACGAGGAACCCGGCACGTTCTTATTCGAGCAGCAGGGCAGGCTCTTCGATGATGCTGGCCACATCGGCCAGAAACCGGCTCGCCACGTCGCCGTCCACAACACGGTGGTCGAAGCTGGCCCCGATGGTGGTCACGAATCGCGGGCGCACCTCGCCGTCCACGACCCAGGGCTTCTGCTTGATCGTGCCGAGGGCGACGATTCCGGCCTCACCGGAATTGAGGATCGGCGTGCCGGTATCCATGCCGAAGACGCCGATGTTGGTGATGGTGATGGTGCCGTTGTTCATCTGGGCCGGACTGGTCTTGCCGTCGCGGGCCGTGACGGTGAGCTGTTCCAGCGCCCGGGCCAGCTCCAGCAGGCTCATGTCCTGGGCTTCCTTGATATTGGGCACGATGAGCCCGCGCGGGGTGGCCGCGGCGATGCCGAGGTTCACGTAGTGCCGCACGATGATCTCATCGTCGGTGAAGGTGGCGTTCACGGTCGGGTTGCGCCGCACGGCCCAGATCATGGCCTTGGCCATGATGAGCAGCGGGGACACCCGCACGCCCGCGAAGTCCGTGGATGCCTTGAGCCGCTTGACGAACTCCATCGTGCGGGTGGCGTCCACGTCCACGAACAGGCTCACGTGCGGAGCGGTGAAGGCGCTCGTGACCATGGCCTGCGCGATGGCCTTGCGAACACCCTTGACCGGAATACGATCTTCCCGGTCAGAGGGCCATTCGGGGGTCTGAATGTTGCGAAAGACGCTGGTCTGGCTCGACCCGCGCAGCACGTCTTCGCGGGTGACGTCACCGATCGGGCCGGTGGCTTCGATGAGTGCCAGGTCCACGCCGAGGTCCTTGGCCAGTTTGCGAATCGGCGGTTTGGCCAGAATCGGCCCCACGGATGCCGCACGCGGCTCAGCGGGAATCGTGCCGACCCGGGGGGCCGGTGCCGGGGCGAGCGAGGCGTGGGCGACCGGAACGCCGGTGTGGCGCTGGCGCCGGGTGGGCATGGTCGCGGCGGCGCCCCGGCCCACCAGAACGGGCTCGGGCTTCTCCTCGGCCTCGGCGCTGGGCTCCTCGCGGGAAATGGTGCTTTCGGCATCGGCTGCGGCCTCGGCCGCTTCGGTGCCGTTCACGCTCGGTGTCGGGGCCTGATCGCTCGGTGCCGGGGCCTGATCGGCCGGGGCCGGGACATCCGCTCCGGAATGAATGGTGATGATGAGCGTTCCCACGTCGACGGTGGTGCCGTTGGCCACAAAGATCTCGCCGACCACGCCCACGAACGGTGACGGCAGCTCCACAAGCGATTTGGCCGTCTCAATCTCGACGAGTACCTGATTGATGCCGACGGTGTCGCCGGGAGCCACCTTCCACTCGACGATCTCGGCCTCGGTGAGCCCTTCGCCGACATCGGGAAGGGTGAACTTCGACACGCTCATGAGGTGCCTTTCTGACTGTGTGGGACTGCAGGACTTGCGGTGCTTCAGGGCTGTGGGGCCGGCTGCGCGTCGTCGGCGCGGCAGCCGGGGCCTAGTAGGCCAGCGAGCGGTCCACCGCTTCGAGCACGCGGTCGGGGCTCGGGAGAAAATGTGCCTCAACGGCAGCCGGCGGGAACGGGGTGTCGAATCCCGAGACCCGCAGAACGGGCGCCTGCAGGCAGTAGAAGGCCCGCTCGGCAACGGTTGCGGCGATCTCGGATCCTACGCTCACGAAGCCCGCGGCCTCCTGGGCGACCACAAGCCGACCGGTTTTCTCGACCGATGCCAGGATGGGCCCGAAATCGATGGGCGAGAGAGAGCGCAGGTCGATGACCTCGATGCTGATGCCCTCGGCCGCGGCGATGTCGGCCGCCTGCAGCAGCACGCTCACCATCGCCCCGTGACCGACGACCGTGACATCACTGCCGGCGCGCACGACACGGCTGGCGTGCATCGGCATGCCGCTTTCGGCATATATCACGTCACCCTTGGGCCAGTACCGACTCTTGGGCTCGAAGAAGATCACCGGGTCGTCGCTGGTGATGGCTTCCTGCATCATCCAGTAGGCGTCGTGCGGGTTGGAGGGGCTCACCACGCGCAGCCCGGGAGTGTGGGCGAAGTAGGCCTCGGGGCTCTCCTGATGGTGTTCGATGGAGCCGATGTGGCCGCCGTAGGGAATACGAATCACGACGGGCATGATCAGGCCGCCCTCGTGGCGGTTGCGCATGCGGGCCAGCTGGCTGGTGATCTGGTCGAACCCGGGAAAGACGAAGCCGTCGAACTGGATCTCGATGACCGGGCGAAACCCGCGCATGGCCAGGCCGATGGCCGTGCCGATGATGCCGGACTCGGCCAGCGGAGTGTCAAGCACCCGTTTGTCGCCGAACTCCGCGATCAGGCCCTCGGTGACCCGAAAGACACCGCCGAGCGGGCCGATGTCCTCGCCCATCAGAATCACCTTCGGGTCGGCGAGCATCGCCTGGCGCAGGCCGGCGTTGAGTGCCTTGGTCATGGGCAGCTTTGCCGAGGCAGTGGATGCCGCGACCGGCCGGGGCGAGCCCACCTGTGGCTGCGTTGCCGTGTGGACCGTCTCGGTCACCGTGGTGTCGGTCATACCTGACCCTCCTCGAAAGACGATTCGTAGCGGTTCAGCCACGCTTTCTGCTCGGCCACCAGCGGGTGCGGTTCGGCATAGACGTTGTCGAAGATCACCGAGCGGTCAGGACCGACGATGTCGAGGGAACGGCGCCGGGTGTCGGCAGCGAAGTCGGCGGCCTCCGCGTCAACGTCGTCGAGGAACTGCTGCTCGATGCCCCGGGACTGCAGGTACGTGCGAAATCGCACGATCGGGTCCCGGGCGACCCAGTAGGCGAGCTCGTCGGGATCGCGGTACTTGGTGGGGTCATCGGCGGTGGTGTGCGCGCCGACCCGGTACGTCAGCGCTTCGATCAGGGCCGGGCCGTGGCCGGCCCGGGCGTCCTCCATGGCCTTCGCCGTCACGGCGAAGCTGGCGAGCACGTCGTTGCCGTCGACCTGGTAGCCGGGCATGCCGAATCCGCCGGCGCGCAGGTACAGCGGGGTGCGGGACTGGCGGGACACGGGCACGCTGATGGCCCAGTGGTTGTTCTGCAGAAAGAACACCTGGGGAGTCTGGTAGCTCGCCGC
>JAWOHA010000247.1:0-3886 GCA_046496385.1 Cryobacterium sp.
GAACGTTTCCCCCACCCGCCCGTGGATCTCGGATTTCGGATTTGGGATTTGGGATTTCGGATTTCCACCCACCCAACCGGCAGGCGGGACGCCTGCCCCACAAAGGGTGCAATGAACGGCCGGCTGGAATTGTGGTGCGGCCGTCTCGGCCGCACATTCATCAGTTGTTCCGTAACCGTGTGCGGGCGTCCCGCCCGCACACGGTTACGGAACAACTGATGAATGTGCGGCCGAGACGGCCGCACCAAAATCCCAGCCGGCCGTTCATTGCACCCTTTGTGGGGCAGGCGTCCCGCCTGCCGGGCGGGCGGGCTGGAATTCCCAAATCCCAAATCCCATATCCGAAACCTACGGCCGGGTGGGTGGAAATTCGAAATTCGAAATTCGAAATGCGCCCGTCCCTAACGTTCTAACGTTCAACGTTCCAACGTTCAAACGATGAAAACTCAAAACTCAAAACTAAAAACTCAAAACTGATGACCCCCTCTCACCCCCGGAGAACCCTGTGAAGATATTCGCCCTCACCGGCGCCGCCGGCTACGTCGCCCCGCGCCACCTCAAAGCAATCCGTGACACCGGCAACCGCCTTGTTGCAGCTGTCGACCCACACGACTCGGTGGGAATTCTCGACAGCTATTTTCCGGATGCCGCATTCTTCACCGAGTTCGAACGATTCGACCGGCATCTGGAAAAGCTGCGCCGCACCGACGGGGACGCGCGCGTGCAGTACTTGAGTGTCTGCTCGCCCAACCACCTCCACGACGCCCACATCCGTCTTGCCCTCCGCATCGGCGCCGATGCCATCTGCGAGAAGCCGCTGGTGCTCAACCCCTGGAATGTCGACGCTTTGGCGGAGCTCGAGGAGGAGACCGGACGCCGGGTCTTCACAATCCTTCAACTGAGGGTCCACCCGGCCCTGATCGACCTCAGGCAGCGGCTGGCGGCTGAACCCCCGGGCCGACGCCACCAGGTCGTCCTCACCTACATCACCTCCCGCGGGCCCTGGTACCGCTACTCGTGGAAGGGCGATCAGGGCAAGTCGGGCGGCATCGCCACCAACATCGGCATCCACTTTTTCGATCTCCTGATGTGGCTCTTTGGGGGCGTAGATCAGAGTCGCGTACACCTACGCGATGACGACCGAGCCGCCGGCGCCATCACCCTCGAGCGCGCCGACGTCTCGTGGCTGCTCTCCATCGACCGCAGGGACCTGCCCTTCGAGCCCGAGCCCGGCAAGCCGGCCACCTACCGCTCGATCACCGTCGACGGCGAGGAGGTCGAGTTCACCAAGGGCTTCACCGACCTCCACACCGCGGTCTACGCGCGCACCGTCGAAGGCCAGGGCTTCGGCCTCGAGGACGCCCGCCCCTCCATCGAGCTGGTGCAGCAGATCCGCCACGCGACCGTGACCCCTTCAGGCGACGGCCTTCACCGCCTGCTGGCCGACCCCGCATGACGAGCCGCCACGCAACCGCTCCATCCGTCGTCACCGTCGTCGGTGCGCGGCCCCAGTTCGTCAAGGCCGCCGTGGTCTCGCGCGCCCTCGCCGAGCACGGCGTACCGGAGGCCCTGGTGCACACCGGCCAGCACTACGACTGGGAGATGTCGCAGGCCTTCTTCGAAGGCCTCGGCCTGCCCGAGCCGGCGGTCAACCTCGAGGTCGGCTCGGCGGCCCACGGCGCCCAGACCGGGCGCATGCTGGAGCGCCTCGAGCAGGTCCTGCTCGAACGCCGCCCCGGCCTGGTGATCGTCTACGGCGACACCAACTCCACCCTCGTCGGCGCCCTCGCGGCGGCCAAGCTCCACATCCCGGTGGCCCACGTCGAAGCCGGTCTGCGCTCCTTCAACCGCCGGATGCCCGAAGAGATCAACCGGGTGCTCACTGACCACGTCTCGACCCTGCTCTTCGCACCCACCGCAACCGCGGTGCGCAACCTCGGCGCCGAGGAAATCATCAATGGCGTCGTGCGGACGGGCGACGTCATGCTCGACCTCGCCCTCTCCGTGCGCGAGCTGATCGCGGGCCGATCCTCCGCGCTCCTCGAGCGTATCGGCGTTCAGCCGCAGGCCTTCGCCCTGGTCACCATGCACCGCGCCGAGAACACCGATGACGAGCACCGCTGGCAAGCCATCGTCAATGGCCTCGGCCGTCTCGGCGCCGGCGGCCTGCCGGTCGTCTGGCTCGTCCACCCGCGGGTTGCCGACCGGGCGAAGTCGCTGCACCTGCCGGGCGTCCACCTCCTCGGTCCACAGCCCTACCTCGAAACCCAGGCCCTGCTCGAAGCGGCCCGCGTGGTTATCACCGACTCCGGCGGGTTGCAGAAGGAGGCAGCGTTTCACCAACGCCCCTGTGTCACGGTGCGTACCGAGACCGAGTGGGTCGAGCTGCTGGAGACCGGCGTCAACCGCCTCGTCGAGGCAGACCCGGAGGCGATTCGCTGCGCTGCCCTCGCGGCCGAGTGGCCGGACCCTGGGTTGCCTCCGGATCTCTACGGCGACGGTAGGACCGCCGCCCACATCGCCGGCGAGCTGCGCACCTTCCTGGACGCAGCAGCGAACACTCAGGGCGGGCCCGAAACGGCCCGGATAGCGAAGGGTCGAACATGAGCTACTTCAAGCACGAGTCCGCCTACGTCGACGAGCCGTGCGAGATCGGCGACGGCACCAAGATCTGGCATTTCTGCCACATCCAGTCCGGCGCCAAGATCGGCGAGCGCTGCATCTTCGGACAGAACTGCAACGTCGCCAACGACGTGGTCATCGGCTCCAACGTCAAGGTGCAGAACAACGTCTCGATCTACACCGGCACCATCATCGAGGACGATGTTTTCCTTGGCCCGTCCTGCGTGCTGACCAACGTCACCAACCCGCGCTCGCAGGTCAAGCGCCACAGCCTCTACGAGAAGACGCTTCTGCGACGCGGTTGCTCGATCGGTGCGAACGCAACGGTGGTGTGCGGCATCACAATCGGCCGCTATGCCTTCATCGGGGCAGGGGCCGTGGTAACGCGGGATGTGCCTGACTATGCGCTGATGGTCGGTGTGCCGGCCAGACAGAAGGGATGGGTGAGCCGTCACGGACTGCCCCTGACCGAGCCCGATGGCGAAGGCGTCTACACCTGCCCTGAGAGCGGGCTGCGCTATCGCGAGGACGACCCGGGACTCTTGAAATGCCTCGACCTCGATGAGGATGCGCCGCTCCCCGAAGCACTTAAAGCCGGGAACGCTTACTACGATGACATCGTTCATGGCAAACGTCTCACGTGACGTTTGGCAGACAAGTTCGTTGACGAGAATCAGGGCGCAGAGACCGCGAAGAGGTTGAACATCCCAATTTCCTCGTGCCTCTTATTCGCCCGGCCTCGCTACGCCAGCCAAAAAAACGCCGAGATGACCGAGCTTCCGACGAAGATCATGATGTCCAACCTTGATCGGATGTTTCTGCCCGAGCCGACACCTTGAACGGCTGTCCACGGATTCTCAGGTGACGATGTCCCGCCTCCGCTCGCTGATTCCGGCCGGGGACTTCGGCCGCGGCGTGGCCGTCCTCGCCGGGGGCACAGCCTTCGGTCAGGCGCTGACCATCCTCGCCTCGCCGGTCCTGACCCGCCTCTACGGCCCTGCGGACTTCGGCGTGCTGGCGGTCTACACCTCCATTATCGGCATCGCCGGTGCGCTGGCGGCGCCGAGCCGCGAGCGACTGACGCTGTCGCGGATCTTCGAGGAGCTGCGTGGGCTCGGCTATGCGGGCGGCTACGATGCGGTGCGCCGGCATGCGGCCCGATGGCGGCGCGAGCATAGCTCAGCGACCGCGGCGGCTTTCGTGCCGCTGAGCTTCGCGCCGGGCGAGGCGTACCAGTTCGACTGGAGCCACGAGATCGTGGTGA
>JAWOHA010000264.1:0-12592 GCA_046496385.1 Cryobacterium sp.
CGCCACCCCGGCATCCTCGCCGAGCTCCACCATGGTGCGGGCGAGTTCCCGGGAACGCTCGATGTCTGTCAGGAACGCGCCGGAACCGAACTTCACGTCGAGCACGAGGGCTTTGGTGCCCTCGGCGATCTTCTTGCTCATGATCGAGGAGGGGATCAGCGGGATCGCCTCGACGGTGCCGGTGATGTCGCGCAGCGCGTACAGCTTGGCGTCGGCGGGGGCGAGGCCACTGCCGGCCGCGCACACGACGCCGCCGTGCTCCTGCAACTGGGCGAGCATCTGCGCGTTCGTGAGGTTGGCGCGCCAGCCGGGGATCGACTCGAGCTTGTCGAGGGTGCCGCCGGTGTGTCCGAGGCCGCGGCCGGAGAGCTGCGGCACCGCGGCGCCGAAGACGGCGACGAGAGGCATCAGCGGCAGGGTGATCTTGTCGCCCACGCCGCCGGTGGAGTGCTTGTCGGTGGTGGGCTTGCCGAGGCCGTCGAAGCTCAGACGCTCCCCGCTGCTGAGCATCGCCAGGGTCAGCGCGCGAATCTCGCCCCGGCTCATGCCGTTGAGGAAGATGGCCATGGTCATCGCGGCCATCTGTTCATCGCCCACGAAACCGCGGGTGTAGGCGCCGATCAGCCAGTCGATCTGCTCCTCGCTCAGCTCGCCCCGGTCGCGCTTGGTGCGGATGAGGTCGACGGCGTCGAAGGCTTCGAGGGCGCTCATGGTGTTGCTCCTGGCTGTACGGGGTCGTGTGAGGCGTGGAAGGCGGCCAGCTGGCGTGGGCCGAAGGCGTCGGGGAGCACCTCGTCGATGGTGCGCAGCCCCGACACGGTGTTCAGCACCATGCCCGGCGCGGAGTGTTCGTAGAGCAGCTGGCGGCAGCGCCCGCACGGCATCAGGGTGCTGCCGTTGCCGTCGACGCAGGTGAACGCCACCAGCAGGCCGCCGCCGGTCATGGCGAGGCTCGAGACGAGGGCGCACTCCGCGCAGAGGGTGAGGCCGTAGGAGGCGTTCTCCACGTTGCATCCGCTGATCACCCGCCCGTCGGAGACCAGCGCCGCCGCACCGACCGGAAACTTCGAGTAGGGCACGTAGGCGTGGCCCATGGCCGCGACGGCCGCCGCGTGCAGCCCGGGCCAGTCAACGCCGGGCGTATCCGTCAGGCCGGTCATGACTTGATGTACGGTTTGCCGGATGCGGCCGGGCCCCTCGATTTGCCCACCAGTCCCGCCACCGCGAAGATCGTCACGAGGTAGGGCAGCATGAGCATGAACTCGCTCGGCACCGGGGAACCGATGATGCTGAGCACGTTCTGCAGGTTGCTGGCGAAGCCGAACAGCAGCGCCGCAAGGGTGGCCCGGATCGGGTCCCAGCGGCCGAAGATCACCGCGGCGAGGGCGATGAAGCCCGCGCCGGCGGTCATTTCCTTTCCGAAGGCACCGACCGATCCGAGGGTGAAGTAGGCGCCGCCGGCTCCGGCGATCGCGCCGGCGAGGGACACGTTCCAGAACCGCGTCGCCGCCACGTTGATGCCCACCGTGTCGGCGGCCTGCGGGTGCTCCCCCACGCTGCGCATGCGCAGCCCCCACCGGGTGTGGAAGATGCCGAAGTACACCGCGAAGACGGCGAAGTACATCAGGTACACGATCAGGGTCTGCCGGAAGAGCACCGGGCCCAGGATGGGGATTTCGCTCAGGAACGGGATGTTGATGCGTTCGAACTTGGGCGGCTGGTTGAGCAGAGCCGCGTTCGGGGCGAGCACCTGAGAGAACAGAAAACCGGTCAGGCCGGTGACGAGCACGTTGAGCACGACACCCACGATGACCTGGTCGACGAAGTATTTGATCGAGAACGCGGCGAGCACGAAACCCACCATGACCCCGGCGAGCATCGCCGCGGCGAGGCCGAGCAGCGGCTGCCCGGTGAGGCTGGCGACCATCGCGGAGGTGAACGCCCCGGCGAGCAGCTGGCCTTCGATGGCCACGTTGACCACACCGACACGTTCGGAGATGACACCGCCCAGGGCGCCGAAGATCAGCGGCACGGCCAGGCTGAGCGAGCCGAACAGCAGCCCGGGAATGGGGATCGTCGCGCCGGCCGAGGCCCAGGCCAGAAAGCCGAGCAACAACAGGAACGCGAAGCTGCTGATCAGCCACAGTCCGGTGGGGCGCTGGTGGCGCACCCGCCAGGACGCCCAGCCGGTGAGCGCCATCAGGAGCACGGTCACCACGAGGCCGGTCGCCCGGGTGGGCAGCTCGACGTCGGGCAGCTGAATCAGGTCTGAACCGGTCGACAGGCGCATGGTGCTCACGCCGTCGCGTGCGAAGACGACCAGGAGCAGGAACGCCAGCACCGTGAAGACCAGCAGCACGATCGGGGCTTTCCAACTGCGGATGACCGCGGTCGCCGGGCCTTTCATCGGCGGGGTGGACTCCGTGGGAACGCTGATCGGGGTGATGGTGCTCATTTCGCCGCCACCTCCTTCGTGACAGTCGGGGTCAGGCGACGCGGAGCGCCCGGGGTGGGAAGACGGAAGATGGCCCGCACCAGCGGCGGCGCGGCGATGAACAACACGATGAGCGACTGCACCACGAGCACGATGTCGATGGGCACCCCTTCGGCGGCTTGCATCGAGAAGCTGCCCGCCTTGAAGGCGCCGAACAGGATCCCCGCGGCGAAGACTCCCCAGGGTTTGGACCGTCCCAGCAGCGCCACGGTGATGGCGTCGAAGCCGATCCCGGAGTCGATGCCGGCGCCGAACCCGCTCGTGGTGGTGCCGAGCACCTGGTTGATGCCGGCCAGGCCCACCAGGCCGCCGGAGAAGAGCATCGCGTAGACGTACATGCGCTGCACGCTGATGCCGGCGACGCGGGCCGCGTTGGGGTTCTCGCCCACGGCCCGCAACTGAAAGCCCAGATTGGAGCGGTTGAGCAGCCACCAGGTGAAGACGGTGGCGCCGACCACGAGCACAAACCCGAGGTGCAGGTTGTAGCCCGGGCCGAGCAGGTCGGGAAAGATCGCGGTGTCCCGGCTGGCCGGGCTTTTGGGGTTGTTCGAGCCGGGGGTGCGCAGAAAACCTTCGCGCAGCAGGTAGCTGACCAGGTAGAAGGCCACATAGTTGAGCATGATCGTGGTGATCACCTCGTGGGCGCCGGTGCGGGCCTTGAGCAGTCCCACGATGCCGCCCCAGAGCGCGCCGCCCACGACACCGGCGACGAGGGCCGCGACGAGGTGGATGCCGTAGGGCAGCTCGAGGGCGAAGGCCACCCAGCCGCCGAGGGCTGCGGCGATGAGCATCTGGCCTCGGCCGCCGATGTTGAACAGTCCCACCCGAAACCCGAGGGCCACGCCGAGGCCGGCCGCGATGAGCGGGGTGGCGAAGGTGAGCGTTTCGGTGAAGGGGCGGATGCCGCCAGCGAAGGTGGGCCGCCGGAAGTTGTAGATGGAGCCCTGGAACAGGGCCGAATACGCACCCGACACGGCCTGCCAGGCGGCCGAGAGCAGGTCGGCGGGGCGGGAGAAGAAGTACCCCGCGGCATCTTGCACGTCGTCGTTGGTGGCGGCGATCATCACGGCCCCCACGAGCAGGGCGAGCACGACGGCGAGCACCGAGATGATGGCGCTGCCGGTGGTGATCTCGCGGAACACTCCGTGCCAGCGCGACTCGTTCTCGGTCTGCGGGCGGTCCCGCGACGGTTTCGCGGAGCTGCCGTCGGGCGTCGCCGGCCCGCCGGTCACGGGCGGGGTCGGCGGCTGGGTGTCGCTCATACTGCTGATCCTTCGGTTGCGGCGGGGGCCGGTTCACCGGCCATCATGAGGCCGAGCACCGCGCGCGGGGTGTCCCCGGGAACGATGCCCACGATGCGCCCGCGGTACATCACCATGATGCGGTCTGCCAGCGCGGCGACCTCGTCGAGTTCGGTGGAGATCACGATCACCGGAGTTCCGGCGTCGCGGGTCTTCACGATGCGGTCGTGCACGAATTCGATGGAGCCCACGTCAAGACCGCGGGTGGGCTGGGCCGCGATGAACAACCGCAGGGTTCGGCTGAGTTCACGGGCCAGCACCACCTTCTGCTGGTTGCCGCCGGAGAGCCGCCCGACGGGGGTGTCGATTCCCTGCGACCGCACGTCGAACTCCGTCACCTTGTCGCGGGCGAAGTCGGCCAGCAGAGCGAGCTGCAGGGTGAACCGCTTCACGAACGGCGTCGTATGGGCCCGGTCCAGCATCAGGTTCTCGGCGATGCTGAACGCGCCCACGAGGCCGTCTTCGGTGCGGTCCTCAGGAATGAAGCCCACCCCGGCATCCAGAATCTGCCGTACCGACCGGCCGCGCAGCGACTTGTCGTCGAGCACGATCTGCCCGAGCACCCTCGGTTGCAGTCCGATCAGGGCCTCGGTGAGTTCGGTCTGTCCGTTGCCCTGCACCCCGGCGATGGCAAGAATCTCGCCCGCGTTCACGGTGAAGCTCACGTTGTCCACCACGACCTGGCCGCGCGGGTCGATCACGGTCAGGTCGGTCACGACGAGAGCCGGGGCCCCGATCGTGGCCGGCTGCTTGTCCACGGTGAGGTCGACGGCTCGGCCCACCATCAGGGTGGCGAGCTCTTCATTGCTCGCGGTGGGGCTGGCCTCCCCCACAACCTTGCCCAGCCGGATGACGGTGATGCGGTCGGCGACTTCGCGCACCTCACGCAGTTTGTGCGTGATGAAGACGATCGAGGTGCCGGCGTCGCGCAGCTGACGCATGATGGCCATGAGCTCGTCGGTCTCCTGCGGGGTGAGTACCGCGGTCGGTTCGTCGAAGACGAGCACCTTGGCGTCGCGGGAGAGCGCCTTGATGATCTCGACGCGTTGCTGCACGCCCACCGGCAGGTCTTCGACGAGCGCGTCGGGGTTCACGTCGAACCCGAACCGTTCGGAGATGTCGGTCACCAGCGCGCGTGCCGCCGGCAGGTCGAGCCGGCCGCCGAGCCTGGTCTGTTCGTGCCCGAGCATCACGTTCTCGGCCACCGTGAAAACGGGGATGAGCATGAAGTGCTGGTGCACCATGCCGATTCCGGCCTTCATCGCGTCACCGGGACCGGCGAAGTGCACGGCGGTGTCGTCGAGCAGAATCTGCCCTTCTTCGGCCCGGTAGAGACCGTAGAGAACGTTCATCAGGGTGGATTTGCCGGCGCCGTTCTCTCCGAGCAGGGCGTGGATCTCGCCGGCCTCCACGGTGAGGTTGATGTCGTCGTTGGCAACGAGGGCGCCGAATCGTTTCGTAATGCCGCGGAGTTCAAGCTTCATAGTCTTCGATTCTATTCGTGACGACGGTGCGGGAGCGCCGATGGGAACGCGTCCGGGGAGGCCAGCAGGTGCTGGCCTCCCCGAACGTCAGTGCATGAGAACGTCACCGCATGAGAACGTCACCGCATGAGAACGTCACTGCATGAGAACGTCACTGCGTCACGCGGATTCGGCGCGGGGCACCCGCGGCGTCGGCCGCGTAGCCTCGCTCCGCTCGAGTGGCGCTACTGCGGAGTGGCATCCGACGTGATCACGAGCGAGCCGTCGATGATCTGAGCCTTGAGCTCGTCGATCTCGGTCAGGATCGTCGGGTCGACCTTGGATTCCCAGTCGTGCAGCGGCGCCAGCAGCACGCCCTCGTTCTCGAGCGTGCCCACGTAGGGCTCGGAGGAGAAGTCGCCGGCTTCGGCGTCCACGATGATCTGCCGGGTGGCATCCGTCATCTGCTTCATCACCGAGGTGAGGTACAGCTCGGCGAATTCCGGGGTGGTCTCGTACAGGTCGCTGTCGACACCGATGATGGCGACGTCCTTGCCGGAGTCGTTGATGGCCTGCGCGGTGCCCTGGAAGAGCGGCCCGGCGACCGGGAGGATGATGTCGGCGCCCTGGTTGATGAAACCGTCGGAGAGGGTCTTGCCGGCCGCGATGTCATCGAAGCTGCCGGCGAAGACGCCGGTCTGGGCAGCCTTGTCCCAGCCGAGCAGGGCCACGTCGGTGCCCTTGGCCTCGTTGTAGTAGTCGATGCCGTCGGCGAAGCCGTCCATGAAGATGGTGACCGAGGGGAACTGCAGTCCGCCGTAGGTAGCGACCGTTCCGGTGGTCGTGGTTCCGGCGGCGAGGTAGCCGGCCAGGAACGCGGCCTGAGCGGTGTCGTACAGCACCGGCTTGACGTTGTCGAGCTCGAGCGGCGTGAAGTCGTCGTTGCTGAGCGCGGAGTCGATGATCGCGAACTCGGTGTCGGTGTGCGTGATCGCGGCGTCGCGGGTGGCGTTGGCGAGGGCGAAGCCGACGGTCAGAATGAAGCTGCAGCCCTGGTTGACCATGCTGTCCACATTGCTGGCGTACTGGTCTTCCGCGGCCGACTCGGCCTGGTTGAAGTCCACGCCGATCTCCGCCGCCGCGGCGGTGATGCCCTCGTAGCTGGACTGGTTGAAGGACCTGTCATCGAAGCCGCCGAAGTCCGACACGATGCAGGGCAGAAAGTCGTTGGCCGCGGCGTCCGTTCCGCCCTCGTCGGTGGGTGCGGGAGCGCACGCGGCGAGCAGGGTGACAACGCCGAACATGGCGAGGCCGCCCAGAGCGGCCTTACGGGTCGATAGTTTCAAGAGAACCTCCAGGTAACGGCGGTGACCGCCGGGCTTCAATTGCTTCACGTTACCCAATTCGGGCCTGATGAGAGAAGCATTTTGCCGCAACGACCGAATGGTTATGAACCCGCTACATTTCGTTCGAGTGGGAGAAACAACCGGCGCGGTGCAAGGCAGCGCTATTTCGGGGTTGACGGCGAGGTGACCGTGAGGGTTCCGGCCACGATCGCAGCCCTCAGCGCGTCGATCTCGGCGGCCAGAACGGCGGGTACCCGGTCGGCCTGATCGTGAAACGGGGCGATGTCGACGCCGCCGTTGTCGAGGGTGCCCACGAACGGGCTGTTCGTGAACGTTCCCGCGGTGTCGAGTCCCACGAGATCGACGACGGCCTGCTGGGTGTTCTTCAGAACGCTGGTCAGCAGCACCGGGCGAAACTCGGCCGGCAGGGTGTCGTAGCCGTCGTTGTCGACCCAGATGATCGACACCCCGTCGACCTCGACGGCGGCCGCCGCGGCACCCTCGCCGACCTGGCCGGCGACGGGCATGATCACGTCGGCGCCCTGGTCGATGAGCCCCGAGGCGTAGGACTTGCCCTTGTTGATATCTTCGAAGTCGCCGGTGAACAGGCCGTCCTGGGCGGCCTTGTCCCAGCCGAGCACCCGCACATCGGCGGCGTGGGCGGCGTTGTAGGCGGCCACGCCGTCGACGAAGCCGTCCATGAACAGGGTCACCGGAGGCTGGTTGCCACCGCCGAAGGTCGCCACGGTGCCGGTGCGGCTGACGCCCGCCGCGAGATAGCCGGCCAGGTACGCCGCCTGCGCGGTGTCGAACACGATCGGCTTCACGTTATCGGCGTCGACCTGCTCGTCGACGATGGCGAAGTGCACGTCGGGGTTGGCCTCGGCCTGCGCCAGGGTGGCGTCGGCGAGTTCGAAGCCGACGGTGAGGATGAGGTCGCACCCGGTGGCCACGGCCTGCGTCACGTTCGGGGCCAGGTCGGTCTCCGCGGTCGACACGATCGCGTCGACATCAATGCCGTACTGATCGGCCGCCTGCTGCAGGCCTTCCCAGCTGGACTGGTTGAAGCACCGGTCTTCGAGGCCGCCGGAGTTGGTGACCATGCGCGCGCAGTAGTCGACGACATCCGTTTCGGCGGTCGGGTCGGGTGCGGGCGCACACGCGGCGAGCAGAGCGACAGATGTCGCGATGGCGGCGAGCGTGATGGTGTGTCGCAGGCGGATCATGGCTGCTCCTGACTGTGGCGGAGGTGCGGCGTGCCGATGCGCCATGCGGGCGCAAGGGCCGTGAGGTTCTTAGAGTACGTCGCTGGAACCGGAGACTTTCAGGGCGTCGACGACGGCTTTCACCTTCTGGGCGTTGGCGCTCGTGGTCACCAGGAGCGCGTCGGGGGTGTCGACCACGACGATGTCCTCCACCCCGATCAGGGCGATCATGCGGCCGGTGTGGCTGACCACGATGCCGCTGGACGAGTCGGCGAGCACCCGCGCGCCCTCGCCGAGGATGGCGAGGTTGGCCTTGCGGCCGCCGGAATGCAGCTTGGCGATGGAGGCGAAGTCCCCCACGTCGTCCCAGTCGAACTGGCCGGGGATCACGACGAGCTTCCCGGCGGCGGCGGCGGGCTCGGCCACGGAGTAGTCGATGGCGATGCGTTTCAGGCGCGGCCAGACCTTGTCGACCACGGCGCCACGGCGCGGGGTGTCCCAGGCCGCCGCCAGTTCCTGCAGCCCGGCCAGCAGCTCGGGGTCGTAGTGGCCGATCTCCTCGAGCAGCCGGTCGGCGCGGGCGATGAACATGCCCGCGTTCCAGAGGTAGCCACCGCCGGAGACGTACTGCTCGGCCACTTCGGGGCTCGGCTTCTCCACGAAGGAATCCACCGTCAGCGCACTGTCGGCGCCGTCGATCTGCAGCGGGCCGGCGCTCTTGATGTAGCCGAAACCGATCGAGGGCTCGGTGGGCTGGATGCCGATGGTCACGATGTACCCGGCGTCGGCGGCCACGCAGGCCTCCGCGACCGCGGAGCGGAAGCGCAGTGACCCGGTGATGACGTGGTCGGCGGGAAAAGACCCGATGATCACACCGGGCTCACGCAGCTGCAGAATGGCGGCAGCCAGGCCGATGGCCGCGGTGGAGTCGCGCGGTTCGCTTTCGAGCACCACGTTCGGGTCGCGCAGTTCGGGCAGCTGCTCCTCCACGGCCGCGCGGTGGGCGCGCCCGGTGACGACCATGATGCGCTGCTCACCGGCCAGCGGCGCCAGGCGGTCCCAGGTGTCACGCAGCAGGGTCTGGCCCGACCCGGTGAGGTCATGCAGAAACTTGGGGGCGTCGGCGCGAGACAGCGGCCAGAGCCGTGATCCGACTCCCCCGGCGGGGATGACACTGTATAAGCGGTCACAAGACGATGAGGGCTGAGGCATGGGGCCACACTAGCGGTCGCCCGGTCGGGCGGGTCTATCGCCGGCGCAGGCGGCACTGTTCATGCACCGGACACCGGGTCGCCACCGCACCGCCACCGCACCGCCACGCCGGCTTTCTAGCTTGAACTCATGCGGGTCGCCGTCATCAGTGAAAGTTTCCTCCCCACCGTGAGTGGGGTCACCCAGAGCGTGTGCCAGGTGCTCGATCATCTCGCCCGCACCGGGCATGAGGCCATGGTCATCGCCCCTGCCGGCGCCCCGAGTCGGTACGCCGGCTTTCCCGTGCACACCGTGCCGGCCGTGGCTTTGCGTCAGTTTCCGGTGGGGCTGCCGAGCCCTCAGGTGCAGCGGCTGCTCGCCGAGTTTCGCCCCGACGTGCTGCACGCCGCATCACCGTTCCTGCTCGGCGCGCAGGGCATCATCGCCGCGAAACGGCTCGGCATTCCGAGCGTCGCCGTCTTCCAGACGGATGTCGCCGGTTTCGCCGGCCGCAACCGGCTCGGCCAGGCCCGCCGCGCCGCGTGGCGCTTCGTGAAGTGGGTACATGACGGCGCCGACCTCACCCTCGCACCCTCCTCGGCGTCGCTCGCCGACCTGACGCGCATCGGGGTGACCCGACTCGGGTACTGGGCCCGCGGCGTCGACCTCACCGGCTACCACCCGAACCGCAAGAACGATCCCGACGTGGTGGCCCTGCGCGCGCGACTGGCGCCGCACGGTGAGGTGCTGGTGGGGTACGTGGGGCGCATCGCCCCCGAAAAGCAGGTGGAACGGCTGCAGGCCCTGCGCGGCATCCCCGGCATCCGCCTGGTGATCGTGGGCGATGGGCCCGCCGAGCTGAGCGTGCGTCGCCGGCTCGCGGGCCTGCCGGTGAGCTATCTGGGCCGGCTGGGCGGCCACGAACTGGCCGCGGCCTACGCCGCCCTCGACGTGTTCGTGCATGCCGGAACGGCGGAGACCTTCGGGCAGACCCTGCAGGAGGCACACGCCGCCGGCCTGCCGGTGGTGGCGCCCCGGGCCGGCGGCCCCATCGACCTGGTGCAGCACGGCCACACCGGGCTGCTCTTCACCCCCGACGACGACCTCGACCTGCACGGCTGCGTACTGCGACTGGTGACCGACGCGGCGCTGCGCCGGCGGATGGGCGAGGCAGGCCGGCGGGCGGTGCTGTCCCGCTCCTGGGAGAGCGTCTGCGATGAGCTGCTGCACCACTACGAGAGTGTGATAGTTAGGGTACCCTCACCTGAAATCAGTGGGCCTCGCACCGTACACTAAGTACACGTGCTCACTGCGAGTTCACGGGTCTCGTTTCAGAGCAGAGACACACTTACAGCCAGGGAGGGTTGTTCATGCCACAGTCACCGGCAGGAACACTGACATCCCAGCAGAAGACGACATCGCGTCGCCCCGCCGGAACCCTGTATCGGGGCCGCGAGGGCATGTGGTCATGGGTCCTGCACCGAATCACCGGTGTGGCGATCTTCTTTTTCTTGCTGGTCCATATTCTCGACACGGCATTGGTTCGTGTGAGTCCGGAAGCATATAACGCGGTCATCGCCAGCTATCAGACGCCCATTATGGGTATCGGCGAGGTCGCCCTTGTGGGTGCCATTGTTTTTCACGCATTCAACGGTCTGCGCATCATTCTGATCGACTTCTGGAACGCCAAGTACCAGAAGATCATGTTCTATGTGGTGATCGGCCTCTGGGTGGCTACGATGCTGGCCTTCACGCCACGCCACCTCATCAACGTGTTCACTCACGAGTAGGGCGCACTCATGACAACCACACTCGATGCCCCCCGCAGCTCATACTCCCGCAGCACCCGCAAGCGCGGCGTGAACGTGGAGAAATGGGGCTGGATGTATATGCGTATCTCCGGCGTCATTCTGATCGTGCTGATCTTCGGTCACCTCTTCGTGAACCTGATGGTCGGCGAGGGCGTCAGCGCCCTCAACTTCGCATTCGTCGCCGGCAAGTTCGCCGACCCGTTCTGGCAGGTCTGGGACGTGGCCATGCTGTGGCTGGCCCTCATCCACGGCGGCAACGGCATGCGCACCCTGGTCAACGACTATGCGACCAAGGCGATCACCCGCACCATTCTGAAGGCGTCTATTCTCGCCAGCGTCGTTCTTCTGATCGTGCTCGGCACGCTCGTGGTCTTCACATTCGACCCGTGCCCGGCCGGTTCGCCCGCCGACCTTCTACCCTCGTTCTGCGCGTCTCTTTAGGAGAAGTTAAACACATATGACTACGGATGCAACCACGAACGCAGCCCCCGTTTCCACCATCGTGGACGGAGTGCATTACCACCAGTACGACATTGTGATCGTGGGAGCGGGTGGGGCCGGCATGCGTGCCGCCATCGAAGCCGGCCCCAACGCCAGCACCGCCGTCATCTCGAAGCTGTACCCGACCCGCTCGCACACCGGTGCGGCGCAGGGCGGCATGGCCGCGGCCCTGGCCAACGTCGAAGAAGACAACTGGGAGTGGCACACCTTCGACACCATCAAGGGCGGCGACTACCTCGTCGACCAGGATGCGGCCGAGATTCTCGCCAAGGAAGCCATCGACGCGGTCATCGACCTCGAGAACATGGGCCTGCCCTTCAACCGCACCCCCGAAGGCAAGATCGACCAGCGCCGCTTCGGCGGCCACACCCGCGACCACGGCAAGAGCCCGGTGCGCCGCGCGTGCTACGCCGCGGACCGCACCGGTCACATGATCCTGCAGACGCTCTATCAGAACTGCGTCAAGCGCGGCATCAACTTCTTCAACGAGTACTACGTTCTCGACCTCGTGATGACGAACGTCGACGGCGTCGACCAGCCGTCGGCCGTGGTCGCGCTCGACCTCTCCAGCGGCGAACTGCACGTCTTTCAGGGTAAGGCGTTCATCTTCGCCACCGGTGGCTTCGGCAAGATCTACAAGACCACCTCCAACGCCCACACCCTCACCGGTGACGGCGTCGGCATCGTCTGGCGCAAGGGACTCCCCCTCGAAGACATGGAGTTCTTCCAGTTCCACCCGACCGGCCTGGCGGGCCTCGGCATCCTCCTCACCGAGGGCGCCCGCGGCGAGGGAGCAATCCTGCGCAACGCCTCCGGTGAACGCTTCATGGAGCGCTACGCCCCGACCATCAAGGACCTCGCACCCCGCGACATCATCTCGCGGTGCATGCTCAAAGAGGTCTCAGAGGGCCGTGGCGCCGGCCCCGAGAAGGACTACCTGTACCTCGACTGCACCCACCTCGGCAAGGAGGTGCTGGAGACCAAGCTTCCCGACATCACCGAGTTCGCCCGCACCTACCTCGGCGTGGACCCGGTCACCGAGCCCGTGCCGGTCATGCCCACCGCGCACTACGCGATGGGCGGCATCCCCACCAACGTGAAGGGTGAGGTCTGGCGCAACAACGAGATGGTCGTACCCGGCCTGTACGCCGCCGGCGAGTGCGCCTGCGTCTCGGTGCACGGCTCCAACCGCCTGGGCACCAACTCGCTCCTGGACATCAACGTGTTCGGCAAGCGTGCCGGCACCAATGCGGTGGAGTACGTGAAGACCGCGGCGTTCG
>JAWOHA010000050.1:0-8576 GCA_046496385.1 Cryobacterium sp.
CGGGTCCAGCACGGTGGCGGCCCGGGCGGCGTCCATGGCCGCGGTCAGGTCCCGGGACTGCAGATGATGCCGGGCAAGCGCTTCGAGGGCCTCCACGCGTTGCTGCTGCAACCGGTCCTGTTCCCGCAGCACCCAGTCCTCATACCAGCCCGGAAGAAGCTCTGCGGCGCGCAGCACATCGGAGGTATCCGAGGGGAGTACGTCGTGGTCGTGTTGCGGGCTGTCCAGAACCAGCACCGCAGCGATCAGCCGGTGCACCCGTTGCAGGTCGACGGCGACGCCGTCGCACAGTTCCAGCGGGTCCGCAGGCTGCACCAGCCGGGGTAGATCGTGCGAGATGCGAAACAGGCTCGCGCGCAAGTTTCCCGCTGCCTGCGGTTCGGAGCTGTCGGGCCAGAGCAAGCCTGCCAGAAAGTGTCGCGGCCGTGCTCCGAGCAGGGCGAGCGCCGTGATCAGCCGTTTCTGTCGCGCCCCAACCTCGACGCGTTCCCCGTTGCGCCGCAATTGCCAGCAGCACAACAGTCTGAGATCCCATTCTGGTGCGGGTGACGCTGCCATGAGGACAGGATGGCGAGCTCACTGCGTCTTGTCAATGCGATCGGCGGCCGGATTCACCACCTCGACGGGACCCGCCCGGACAAGAACCGGCACCCGGCAATAACACGCCGGTAACGAGAGCGTAACGCCGACCGGACGATGCTGGACCCGTCGCCATCCTGTCGGTGGCGCACAGCGAACCCCCGAGACCAGGCATCACCGTGAAAGGAGCAACACCATGATCGAACCCGGAGCCGAAGACACCCCTCAAGCGCACGGCGTGCTGCCCCCGGGGGCCGAGAAGCTCGAAACCACCGGACGATTCATCGTTGTTTTCGCCGATGATGAACAGGATCCCTCGGCAGCCCTGCGCACGGCCGGGCTCAGCAACGTCGCGAACTCGCGTGACTTCAGCGATCAGGCCGTCGACCCGTTGGAGACTGCCGACGCCGACGCCACCATCTTCTCCGAACTGGGCATCGCCGTGGTCGCGGCCGATCCGGGGCAGGCCCGGTTTCTGAGCAGTTCGATCGAGAGCGACGCCCACGGACAGATCCTGTCGATCTCACCCGAACTGGTGCACCACATTCTGCAGCGGCAGTCGACCGCCACCCGGGCTCCGGTGCAGGCGGCTGGTTTTCAGGACAGCGCCACGCATACCTGGGGCCTGCAAGCCACCCGGGTGCCCTCGTCTCCGTTTTCGGGCAAAGGCATCCGTGTCGCCGTGCTCGATACCGGCTTCGATCTGGACCACCCGGACTTCGTCGGCCGGTCCGTCACCGCGCAGAGCTTCATACCGGGGGAGATGCCGCACGATGGTCACGGCCACGGCACCCACTGCATCGGAACCTCGACGGGCGCCAAGAACCCGCAGTCCGGCCCCCGCTACGGCATCGCCTACGGCGCCGATATCCTCGTGGGCAAGGTTCTCAGCAACGCCGGTTCGGGAAGCGACGGTGGCATCATCGCCGGAATCAACTGGGCCGTCGCCAACCGGGCCCCCGTCATCTCGATGTCCCTCGGCGCCAACGTTCCCCAGGTGCACCCGCCGTACACCGCAGCCGGTCAGCGCGCTCTGAACCGGGGCTCGCTCATCATCGCCGCGGCCGGCAACAATGCCAACCGCCCGCAGGGCAACTTCGGCTTCGTCGGTGCCCCGGCGAACAGCCCGCACATCATGGCCGTGGGCGCCGTGGACGGTGAACTCAACATCACCTTCTTCTCTGCCCGCACCAATTCGGTGCAGGGCGGGCAGGTCGACATCGCTGGCCCGGGCCTGCGGGTCAACTCCTCGTGGCCGATGCCCACCCGCTACAACACCATCAGCGGCACCAGCATGGCCACCCCGCATGTGGCCGGAATCGCGGCGTTGTGGGCGGAAGCGACCGGGTTCCGTGGCCGGGAACTCTGGGCCACGCTCATGCAGGAGAGCCAGCGTTTGCTCGCATCGTCACTGGACGTGGGGTGCGGGCTGGTGATCGCTCCGCAACGATCGTCGCGGAGCATCAGCTCAGACGATGTCTCACGGTAGTGGCCAAGACCCGAAGGGCAGCGTTATGCCGGACGGTGAGACCGCTGACCATGTTTCGATGATCGGCGTGAGCGTCGTCGTCGACGACGTTCATGCCCACGACCTCGCCCGGGTGGCCGAGGCGCTGCGTGCTCACGGCATGACGGTGAGTTCCCTCCTCGAAGAGATCGGCATGATCACGGGGTTCGTGCCCTCCGACGGGGTGACCCTGCTGCAGACCATCGACGGCGTCTTGTCCGTCACGGCGGATCACGGTGTGCAGCTGGCACCACCCGACTCCGAGGTGCAGTAACGGCGACGCTCTGAACGACTGCTCTGAACGACTGCTCTGAACGACTCCGCGCAGCCCGCCCCTGTCGGCGCGGGTAGGCTGCGCGGCCGGCTCGACGGGGTACGGCCCGTCAGGCACGCGGGGGTGCGGTAGCGTGAGTCCTCCACGAGAAGAGGACGCATGTCGAAACGCACCGTTATCATCACCGGCGCCAGTGACGGGATCGGTGCGGCCGCAGCCCGCAACCTGAGCGCGCGCGGTGACCACGTGGTCGTCGTGGGTCGGTCGGCCCCGAAGACCCGGTCCGTTGCAGACTCGCTCGGCGCCGACTTCGCCGTGGCCGACTTCAGCGACCTCGATCACGTGCGCCAGCTCGCTGACACGCTGCTGGAACGCTACGACCACATCGACGTTCTCGCCAACAACGCCGGGGGGCTCATGGGCGTGCGTGAGAGCACGATCGACGGCAACGAGAAGACCTTTCAGGTCAACCACCTCGCCCCCTTCCTGCTCACGACGCTGCTGATGGACCGGCTGCTGCAGAGCCAGGCCACCGTGATCAACACCTCCAGTGCGGCCAATCTGCTCTTCGGCAAGATCACCATCGACGACCTGAACGCCGAAGACCGGTACTCCTCGAACCGCGCCTACGGTGATGCCAAACTGGCCAATATCCTCTTCACCCAGGAACTGCATCGCCGGTATCACGACCAGGGCCTGAATACTGCGGCGTTCCACCCGGGCATCGTCTCCACGAGCTTCTCCCACGGCTCGCAGAGTTTCTTGCGCCACGTGTATCAGACCCCGCTGAAACGCCTGCTGAAATCACCGGAGCAGGGCTCCGACACGCTGGTCTGGCTGGCGACCACGACCCCGAACGTGGACTGGATCTCGGGGGAGTATTACGAGAAACGCCGCGCGGCGAAAAAGAACCGCCAGGCGGCCGACCCGGCCCTGGCCCGGCAGCTGTGGGAACGCAGCATCGATCTGGTGGCCGCCCCCGTCGTCTAGCCCCCGTCGTCTAACCCGCTGTCGCATGGCCCGTGCGCTGATCCGTGCAGCTGGCGGCATATGCGGTACGACAGAATGAACAGCATGACTGTTCCGGAGTACGCCACCGATCTCGCTCGCAGCACAGCGAACTACCGGGCCGCGCGAGACCTGTTGCTTCGCCTGCGAAGCGACCATGCCGCCGCGTCGGCCGATTTCCGCTGGCCGGACGTGGGGCCGAACTTCAACTGGGCCACCCACTGGTTCGACGTGATCGCCGCCGGCAACGACCGGATCGCGCTCTGGATCGTCGAAGAAGACGGCAGCGAGCAGAAGATCACCTTCGCCCAGATGAAGCAGCGCTCTGACCGGGTGGCCGGCTGGCTGCTCGAGGTCGGTGTCTCACCGGGTGACCACGTGATGCTCATGCTCGGCAACCAGGTCGAGATCTGGGAGTCGATGCTGGCCATCATGAAGGTGGGCGCCGTGATCATGCCCACCTCGGAGATGCTCGCCCCGGCCGATCTCGCCGACCGGGTCGATCGCGGCGGCGTGCAGCATGTGATCGTGAACGCCCGCGACGCCGACAAGTTCGTCTCCATCAGCGGCAGCTTCACCCGCATCCGCGTGGGAGATCCGACGCCGGGCACGGATGCCGCCGGCTGGCTCGACTACGCCGAATCCGCCCGGGCCGAGCCTCTGACACAGACCATCACCGTGGCATCCGAAGACCCGTCGCTGATCTACTTCACCTCGGGAACGACGAGCAAACCCAAAATGGTGCTGCACACCCAGGTGTCCTACCCTGTGGGTCACCTCAGCACCCTGTACTGGCTGGGTCTGCGCCCCGGCGACGTGCACCTCGCCATCAGCTCCCCGGGTTGGGGCAAGCACGCCTGGAGCCTGTTCTTCGCGCCGTGGATCGCCGAAGCCACGGTGTTCGTGTACAACTACTCCACCTTTGACGCCGCCGCGCTGCGAGACCAGCTGCACCGCGCCGACGTCAGCACCTTCTGCGCGCCGCCCACCGTGTGGCGCATGCTGATCCAGTCCGACGTGGGCGATAAGCCCGAGAGCCTGCGCGAGCTGGTCTCGGCCGGGGAACCCCTGAACCCCGAGGTGATCGCTCAGATCGACCGGGCCTGGGGGCTCACCATCCGCGACGGGTACGGCCAAACCGAAACCACCGCGATCGTGGGCAACGCGCCCGGTTCGGAGCTGCTCGCCGGATCAATGGGGCTGCCGCTGCCCGGGGTCGCGATCGCATTGCTCGACCCGATCACCGGCCAGGCGGGCCAGGAGGGTGAGATCTGTGTGCGGCTGGGCGCCGGCGCCGTGAACCTCATGCACGGCTACCACGGCGACCCCGACCGCACCAGAGACGCGACCCGCGACGGGTATTTTCGCACCGGCGATGTGGCCCGGCGGGAGACCAACGGCTACCTGACCTTCATCGGCCGCACCGATGACGTCTTCAAGTCCTCCGACTACAAGGTGTCGCCCTTCGAAGTGGAGAGCGTGCTGATCGAACACCCGGCCGTGGCGGAGGCGGCCGTCGTTCCCGCACCCGACGACACCCGGCTGAACATCACCAAGGCCTATGTGCACCTGGCGGCCGGGTGGCCGCCGAACCGGGAGACGGCTCTCGCCGTGCTCAGGCACGCACGGGTCGGCTTGCCGCCCTACATGCGGGTACGGCGGGTGGAGTTCTTCGAGCTGCCCAAGACCAATTCCGGCAAGATTCGCCGGGTCGAACTGCGCGCCCGTGAAGACGAGTCGGCTCGGCAGGGCGTACGCCTCGAGAACGAGTGGCGCGACGACCAATTCCCTGAACTGAAGCGTTCCGCGTCGACACGCCCCTGACCGGCCGATGCCCGCGCGTGGCCGTCACGGGCGCAGCGCTTGCGTCAAGTGGGGTCTAACGGCCCGAGACAGGCCGGCAACCGCTGGATAGCCTAGAACCAGCGGGCCTGCCCGCTGATTGTCGACACCCAGATCGAGAGCGGTTCTCATGACCCTGACCCACGCCACGCGCAACGACAGCACCACCGACAGCGCCACCCACAGCGCCACCGACAGCGGCACCCACAGCGCCACCCACAGCGGCTGGGTGGGCTTTGTTCCGGGCGTGTGGCAGGCCGAAATCAACGTGCGTGACTTCATTCAGCGCAATTACACGCCGTACCTCGGTGACGCCGGCTTTCTCTCCGGCCCCACCCCGCGCACCACGCAGCTTTGGGCTCAGCTGAGCGCCCTGTTCCCCGTGGAGCAGTCCCGCGGCGTCTACGACATCGACGCGACCACCCCCGCCTCGATCACCGCCCACGCCCCCGGGTACATCGACCGTGATCGGGAGATCATCGTGGGCCTGCAGACGGATGCCCCGCTCAAGCGGGCCATCATGCCTTTCGGCGGCTGGCGCATGGTCGCAACGAGCCTGAAGACCTACGGTTACCCGGTCTCCCCGGAACTGGAGACGATCTTCACGAAATACCGTAAGACCCACAACGACGGCGTTTTCGACGTGTACCCGCCCGCCGTCAAACTCGCCCGGCACAGTCACATCATCACCGGGCTTCCGGATTCCTACGGCCGCGGTCGCATCATCGGCGACTACCGTCGGGTGGCGCTGTACGGCGTGCGCGCGCTCATCGCCGCGAAGAAGGTTGAACGCGCCGGCCTCGACGCGCAGTCCAGCACCGAAGCGGTGATCCGCAGCCGTGAGGAAAACGCCGAACAGGTGCGGGCGCTGCAGGAACTCGTGCAGATGGCCGCGGGTTACGGCTTCGACATCACCCTGCCGGCCCGGGACAGCACCGAGGCCGTTCAATGGCTGTACTTCGCCTACCTCGGCGCGGTCAAGGAACAGAACGGCGCCGCGATGTCGTTCGGACGCAACACCGCGTTCCTGGACATCTACCTCGACCGTGATCTGCAGGCCGGCACCATCACCGAGGAACACGCTCAGGAGCTCATCGACGACCTCGTGATCAAACTGCGCATCGTTCGTTTTCTGCGCACCCCCGAATACGACGAGCTGTTCTCCGGTGACCCCACCTGGGTGACCGAATCCCTCGGCGGTCTCGGCGAAGACGGCCGGGCCCTGGTCACCCGCACCGCTTTTCGTTTTCTGCAGACGCTGTACAACCTCGGCCCCGCCCCGGAACCCAACCTCACGGTGCTGTGGAGCGCCGCACTGCCCGAAGGGTTCAAACGATTCTGCGCGCAGGTCTCCATCGACACGTCTGCCATCCAGTACGAATCCGATGACCTGATTCGGGACAGTCTCGGTGACGACGCCGCCATCGCCTGCTGCGTCTCGCCGATGCGGGTCGGCAAGCAGATGCAGTTCTTCGGAGCGCGGGTGAACACCGTCAAGGCCCTGTTGTACGCCATCAACGGGGGACGGGACGAGATCACCGGGGAGCAGATCGCCCCGGCCACCGCCGCCATCGCCGGAGACGTGCTGAACTTCGATGAGGTCTGGGCTCGCTACCTCGACTCCCTCGAGTGGTTGGCCGAGACCTACGTGGACGCGCTGAACTGCATCCACTACATGCACGACAAGTACGCCTACGAACGCCTCGAGATGGCCCTGCACGACGGCACGGTGCTGCGCACCCTGGCCTGCGGGATCGCCGGGTTGAGCGTGGCCGCCGATTCGCTGTCCGCGATCAAGTACGCCACCGTGCGGCCCGTGCGCGACGACACCGGCCTCGTCGTGGACTACACGATCGAGGGGGAGTACCCGGCGTTCGGCAACGATGACGATCGGGTAGACGCCATCGCCGTCAACATCGTGGAAGCGTTCATGGGCATGATTCGGCGTCACCCCACCTACCGCGACGCCGTGCACACCCAGTCGGTTCTGACCATCACGTCCAACGTGGTCTACGGCAAGAAGACCGGCAACACCCCCGACGGCCGCCGCGCCGGAGCTCCGTTCGCCCCCGGGGCCAATCCCATGAACGGCCGCGACACCCACGGCATGCTGGTCTCGGCGCTCAGCGTGGCCAAGCTGCCCTATGCCGAAGCGGAAGACGGCATTTCCCTCACGACAACGGTGATCCCCTCCGGACTCGGGCACACCCCCGCGGAACAGGTGACCAACCTGCTGGGACTCATCGACGGGTACACGCTCGCGAACGGCTACCACCTCAACATCAACGTTCTCAACCGGGAGACCCTGCTCGACGCCATGGACAACCCGCAGGACTACCCGCAGCTCACCATCCGGGTCTCCGGGTATGCGGTGAACTTCATTCGGCTGACCCGCGAGCAGCAGCTTGACGTGATCAGCCGCACATTCCACGGGAGCGTCTGAGCATGCCGGCGACGTCCCTCGGGATGCCGGGCGTTGCGGTGCCGGCAGTGGGCGGGGTGGCGGCAGATGCCGCATCCGCACACCACGACGAGCTGCAGGCTGTGCGGGCCGGTACCGTCGCCCGGCTGCACTCCTGGGAACTGGTCACGGCGGTCGACGGGCCGGGAACCCGCCTCACGCTGTTCCTGTCCGGCTGTCTGCTGCGCTGTCAGTACTGCCACAATCCGGACACCTGGAAGATGCACGACGGCGCGCTGACCTCTCTCGAGGATCTGCTGGAACGTATTCGCCGCTACCAGGGTATCTTCACCGCTAGCGGCGGCGGTGTCACACTCTCGGGCGGGGAACCGCTGATGCAGCCCGCAGTCGTGGCACGTCTGCTGGCAGAATGCCGCTCCCTCGGCGTACACACGGCTTTGGACACCTCCGGGTATCTCGGTAACCGGGCGAGCGACGCGCTGCTCGACAACGTTGATCTGGTGCTGCTCGACGTGAAGTCGGGCCTGCCCGACACGTACCGCGCCGTGACGGGCCGAGAACTGGCACCCACGATCGCTTTCGGCGATCGCCTGGCGGCGCGCGGTATTCCCGTGTGGGTGCGCTTCGTGCTGGTGCCCGGTCTCACCGATGCCGTGGAGAACGTGGCGGCGGTGGCCGAAATCGTGTCACGGTGGCCCAACGTGCAGCGGGTGGAAGTGTTGCCCTTTCACCAGATGGGCGAGAGCAAATGGGACCGGCTCGGCATTCGCTACCCCCTGCACGGGGTGACGCCGCCGGATGCCGCGCTGCAGGACCGCGTGCGGGCCCAATTTCAGGACCGGGGCCTGACCGTGTTCTAACCCTCTGCCGGCGGCGTCACCCCGTGCAGGGGGTAGCGAATGCCGAGCCGGTCCCATTTGCTCTCGCCCATCTGGTGAAAGGGC
>JAWOHA010000255.1:0-4564 GCA_046496385.1 Cryobacterium sp.
GACTTCGCCGGCGAGGTCGAGTCGGGCGAGCCCGTCACCTCCGCCGACTATCTCGGCGAGGTGCTCGTGGTGAACTTCTGGTACGCCAGCTGTGCCCCGTGCCGTGCCGAGGCTGACGACTTGCAGGCGGTGAACGCCCAGTTCACCGGTCAGGGCGCCGAGTTCCTCGGTGTGAACGTGCGCGACCAAGCCCCCAGTGCGCTGGCCTTCAACAAGAACTACTCCATCACCTACCCCTCCGTTCTCGACGTGGACCAGGGACGCATGCAACTCGCCTTCAGCGGCAGCATCCCGCCCAACGCCGTACCCACCACTCTCGTGCTCGACCGGGAAGGCCGGGTCGCGGCCCGGATCCTCGGGCAGGTGCTCGAGGCGTCCATTCTGGAAACCCTCATCGCCGACACGATCGCCGAAGGCACCTAGGCGTGGGAAACCCCTTCGGCGAAATCGTCTTCAGCGGCGAGTTGTACTTCGCCATTCCCATCGCACTGCTTGCCGGCCTGGTCTCGTTCGCCTCCCCGTGCATCCTGCCGCTGGTGCCCGGCTACCTCGCCTACATCGGAGGCTTCACCGACGGCAAGACCAACACGTCACGGCACGATCGTCGAGGCCGCAACCGGCTGCTCGCCGGCGTCGGACTGTTCATTCTCGGCTTCACCCTGATCTTCGTGCTCACCGGAGTCGTGTTCGGCGCAGCCGGGTTCTGGCTCAACCAGTACCGCGACCTGGTGACCCGCCTCGCCGGCATCGTGGTGATTCTGCTCGGCCTCGTCTTCGTGGGCCAGTTCGGGGCACTGCAGCGCACGATCAAAACCCAGTGGCGCCCCAGGATGGGCCTGGCCGGAGCCCCCGTGCTCGGCGCGGTCTTCGCCGTGGGCTGGACGCCGTGCATCGGCCCGACACTCACCGCGATCAACTCTCTGGCTCTGAGCTCCGGGTCACCGTGGCAGGGCGGCCTGCTGGCGCTGTTCTACTCGCTCGGGCTGGGTATTCCCTTTCTGCTGATCGCTCTGGGCTTCAACTGGGCGACCGGCACAGTACAGTTTCTCAAGAAGCACATTCGGGCGATCAACCTGTTTGGCGGCGTGCTCCTCATCGTCATCGGCGTACTCATGGTGACCGGCATCTGGAATGTCTGGCTCCTCGATCTGCAAGGGGTGATTGGCAGCTTTGTCCCGGCCATCTGACCACTACGATTCCCGTCCCGCCGAAGCCGGCCCCCCGGCATCCGGTCCCGACGCCGGCATTGTGCAGCCCAAGCTGCGCTTTCGCGAACTGCTGCGCTTTCTGTGGCGCCAGATCACCAGCATGCGCACCGCGCTGTTTCTGCTGCTGCTTCTGGCCATCGCCGCCGTTCCGGGGTCGCTCGTGCCGCAGCGCAGCTCCGACCCCAACGGGGTCACCCAGTATTTCGCCGACCACCCCGACCTGGCGCCGATACTCGACAACGTGCAAGCCTTCGACGTGTACGCGTCGGCATGGTTTTCGGCCATCTACCTGCTGCTGTTCGTGTCACTCATCGGTTGCGTCATTCCGCGCACCAAGCACCACTTCATCGCCCTGCGCGCCGCGCCGCCGGCCACTCCCGCGCGCCTCGGCCGCCTCGCCGGGTTCACCACCCGTGATGCCCCGAGGGGAACGGATGCCGGCGCCGCGATCGCTGCGGCCCGCACCCAACTCAAATCCAACGGCTACCGCGTGGCCCTGTTCGACAAGAACGGCACCGTGTCGGTCTCGGCCGAGCGCGGTTACTGGCGCGAAACGGGCAACCTGGTCTTTCACTCGGCGCTCGTGGGCATTCTCATTACCGTGGGCTTCGGCGGCGGATTCGGTTTCAGCGGCCAGCGGGTGCTTGTGGAAGGGCAGACCTTCGTCAATACGCTGCTGGCCTATGACTCCTTCAACCCCGGCCGGTTCTTCGACGACACCACGCTGAACCCCTATACCCTCACCCTGGACGAGTTCACGGTGGACTACGAGCAGGAGAACCTGCAGGCCTACGGCCAGCCCATCGACTTCACCGCCGATGTGACCGTGGGCGCGCCCGGCGACGCCGACGAACCGGGCGAGGTCAAGGTCAACGGGCCGCTGCGCACCGGCGGCACCGACATCTTTCTGCTCGGCAACGGGTACGCGCCCACGATCACCGTGACCAATCCCAGCGGAGACGTGGTCTTCACCGACTCGGTTCCGTTTCTGCCCCAGGACGCCAACCTCACCTCCCTCGGAGTGGTGAAGGTTCCCGACGGCCTCGGCGAACAGCTGGGCATGGTCGGTTTCTTCTACCCTACCCAGGACGTCGCCCAGTCCGGGGCCTACTTCTCGTCATACCCTGACCTTGAGTATCCGATGCTCACGCTGAACATATACACCGGCGACCTGGGGCTCGATGACGGCGTGCCGACATCCGTTTACTCGCTCAACACCGACGACATGACCCAGCTCACCGGTGGTGACACCGGGGTGCAGACCCTGGAATTCATGCCGGGGGACTCCGCGGAACTGCCCGACGGGCTCGGCACCGTGACCTTCGCCGACAACGACCCCGAATCTGCGGCCAACGACTTCTCCAAGTCGGTGCCCCGGTTCGCCAGCTTCGACGTGCATCACGACCCGACCGTGGGCTGGGTGCTCGCGTTCGCCGGGCTGATTCTGCTCGGCCTGCTCACGAGCCTGTTCGTGCCGCGCCGTCGAATCTGGGTGAAGGCCACCCCGCAGCCGGATGGCGCCCTGCAGCTGGAATACGCGGGTCTGGCCCGCGGTGACGACCCCGCCCTCGAATCGGCCGTGACCGCCATCGCCGACCGGCACCTGGCCGGGCTCCCGCCCGCACCGGCTCCCGCCGGTGTGGCCGCTGTGAACCCGTCCCATCCGGCCGTTTCGACCCCTGATCGCACTTAGGCTTATACCGTGAATCTCACCGATCTGTCCATCTACAGCCTGTACTCGGCGATGGCCGTGTACGCACTGGCCTTCATCGCTCTGTCGATCGACCTGGCCCGGCGCTCATCGGCCGTCGACGCCGCCGCGCAACGCGACGCCGCGAACGGTGCGCAGAATACGGCAGCGCCGGTCTCGGCATCCGCCGCGGGCGGGTCGACCGTCACCCTCACCCGGCTCAGCTCGCACATCGCCAACGATGCCGCCATGCCCTACAAGGGGGCGGCCACTCTGCGCGTGGGACTGTCCCTCACGGTGCTGGCCTGGGCGCTGCACGCGGTCGCCACGGTGACTCGCGGAATCGACGCCGAACGGGTGCCGTGGGCCAACATGTACGAGTTCGCCCTGAGCGGCACGCTGCTCATCATGACCGTGTTCTTGGCGGTCATCATTCGCGTGGACCTGCGTTTTCTGGGCACCTTCGTCATCGGGCTGGTACTCGTGCTGCTGGGCATCTCGTCGCTGAGCTACTACGTGGAGGTCGCCCCGCTGCCGCCGGCGCTGCAATCGGCCTGGCTGGTCATCCACGTCTTCGTCGCATCGCTCGCCACCGGCTTCTTCGCCATCGGCTTCGCCCTGTCGACCGTGCAGCTGCTGCAGTTTCGCCGCGAAACCCTGGCCGCCGAGGGCACGACCATGCGGTTGCGTTTTCTCGCCACGCTGCCCTCGTCGACCACGCTCGAGAACCTCGCCTACCGGGTCAGCATCGTCGGATTCATACTCTGGACCTTCACCCTCATCGCCGGTGCGATCTGGGCCGAACAGGCCTGGGGTCGGTACTGGGGGTGGGACACCAAAGAAGTGTGGACCTTCATCATCTGGGTCATCTACGCCGGCTACATCCATGCCCGCGCGACCCGCGGCTGGCGCGGGTCACGGTCGGCCTGGCTGGCGATCATCGGCTTCGCCGCCGTCATGTTCAACTTCGGCATCGTCAACGTTTTCTTCACCGGACTGCACTCCTACTCGGGTCTGTAACAGCCGCCCGCCGACCCTGAGTCCGAGAGTCGGCGTGCGGGGTCTCGATCGCTCCATGTCGCGCCTCGACCGGCGAGACTGGTCGAGACCCCTTAAGCCGACCTCCAACCCTGAGCTCTCCACTCCGCCGGTCGCGCCCTCTCGCCGGTCGAGGCCCGCATCCTCGCTGGTCGAGGCCCGAGCTTGCGAGGGATCGAGACCCCGCAAGCCGACCTCCAGACCCTGAGTTCTCCACAGCCCTACGTTCGGGGAACTTATCCCCATTTCCTCACATTCCTCGAGCAAAGCTCGTGTTTTGGATAAAGTTGGGGTATGTCACAGACACCCCCGTCGGGCACCGCGGTCCTCGACCCCACCCCCGTCGAACACCTCCGCCACGCCGCGGAGCACCTCGCCGAGGCCCTACATGGTGTGAATCTTCCGCTTCTGGATGACCCGGACGCAGTCGACGTGATGATGATCCTCGAAGCCGCCGGCCGCACCGTCGATGCCGCCAGAATCGCCTCCACCACCGACATCGGCCACCGTGCCGTGCGCGGCCCCGACGAGACCCTGGCCCACAAGCTCGGCTGCACCAACGCCCTCGACCTGATCACCGCCATCACCCGCGTTTCCGGCCGGGAGGCCCGGCGGCGGTTGAAGATCG
>JAWOHA010000092.1:0-6994 GCA_046496385.1 Cryobacterium sp.
CTTCGCCGGTGACGGTCTTGATCACGTCGGGGCCGGTGACGAACATCTGGCTGGTCTTGTCGACCATGATCACGAAGTCGGTCAGGGCGGGGGAGTACACCGCGCCGCCGGCCGCGGGGCCGCAAATGATGGAAATCTGCGGAATCACACCGGACGCGGCGGTGTTACGACGAAAGATCTCGCCGTACTTGCCCAGCGCCACGACGCCTTCCTGAATGCGCGCTCCGCCGGAGTCGAGAATGCCGATGATGGGCACCCCGGTCTTCAGGGCGAGGTCCATCACCTTGATGATCTTCTCGCCGGCGACCTCGCCGAGCGATCCGCCGAAGATCGTGAAGTCCTGGGAGTACACGGCTACCTGGCGGCCGTGGATGGTTCCGGTCCCGGTGACGACGGCGTCGCCGTAGGGCCGCTTCTTCTCCATGCCGAAGGCCACGGTGCGGTGCCGCACGAACTCGTCGAGCTCAACGAACGAACCCTGGTCGAGCAACTGGTCCACCCGCTCCCGGGCGGTCATCTTTCCCTTGGCATGCTGCTTCTCCACGGCTGCGGCACCGCTCGCGGTGACCGCCTCGTGGTAGCGCATCTTCAGGTCGGCGAGTTTTCCCGCCGTCGTGTACAGGTCGGGGCCGGCGTCGGGGGTGTCTTGAATCACCTGCCTACTGTACCAACACCCCTCGTCGGCGGGCGTGGCGCGCGCCTGCGAGCCCGCGGGCGCAGGCCGGGGCAGAATGGCCGCATGGACTTTCCCCGCAGCGACTTTCCCCTCAGCCGCGCCCTCGCCGGTCGCTTCGAGTACCTCGCCGAGGCGGGGTCGACCAATGACGTGCTCGTCTCCCATGCCACGGGCACGGATGCCGCGGCCTGGCCGGAACTCTCGGTGGTCGTCACCGACAACCAGACCCGCGGCCGCGGGCGTCTGGGCCGCACCTGGCTGGCGCCCACCGGCAAGTCCCTGGCCATCTCCGTGCTGCTGCGCCCGGCGCTGCCGGACGGGCAGCCGCTTCCCTCGCACCGGCTGGGCTGGTTTCCGCTGCTCGCCGGGGCGGCCATGACCCGCGCCGTGCAGGCCGTCGTGACCGAGGGCCTGGCCGCCACAGCCCGGGAAGCCGCGAACCGGCCGGTCGCCGAGGTGCGCGAGGAGGAACACCCGCACCACGTTGTGACCTTGAAATGGCCCAACGACGTGCTCATCGACGGCTATAAGGTGTCGGGAATCCTCTCCGAACTGCTGCCCGACGCGAGCGGCATCGTGATCGGTACCGGGCTGAACGTCTCCCTCGACGAGCACGACCTGCCCACGCTCACGTCGACGTCGCTGCTGCTGGTCACGGGCGCGGCACCGAGCCTCGACGCGGTGCTGGCCGGTTACCTGAAGCAACTGTTCGGGCTGTACCGCGACTTTCTGGCCGCCGGCGCCGACCCCGAGGCGAGCGGCCTGCACGCCGAAGTCACCGAACGGTGCGGCACCCTCGGAACGACGGTGCGGGTGGAACTCCCCAATGGTTCCGACCTGATCGGCCGGGCCACCGGCATCGACATGCTCGGCCGGCTCGTTGTGGCCGACCAGAACGACGAAGAACCGTTCGCGGTGGCCGCGGGCGATGTGACGCACCTGCGGCACTGACCTGACTTTCGCAACCGGTGAGGTAATACTGAACTATGGCTTTGAGCAACGACACGACCACCGGACTTGCGGGTCAGCCGGCACCGCTCGACGCCGGTGCCCCCGCCGAGCAGGTCATCGCGCGGCTGCGGCCGCACGCCCGGGTGCTGATGCTGCCCACCCTGGTGTTGTTCGGGGTGTGCGGTGCCGCCGGGTACTTCGCGGGCAGCTTCACCGAAGAGTGGCAGAATCTGGCGCTGCTGGCCGGTGCCGGCGGAGCGGTGCTGCTGGTCTGGCTCCTGCCGCTGGTGTTCTGGCTGAACCGCCGGTACACCCTCACCAGCCGGCGCATCATCTTTCGGCACGGCTTCTTCGTGCACACCCGGCAGGAGCTGTTGCACAGCCGCGGTCACGACGTGACGCTGCGGCAAACCTGGCTGCAGTCGGCGTTTCGTTCCGGCGACGTGCGCATCAATTCGGGGCTGGAGCATCCGCTGGTATTGAAAGACGTACCGAGTGCGGCTCTCGTGCAGCGGGCGTTGCAGGACCAGATGGACAGCACCCGCACCGTGATGGCCCCTCGCCGGCACGGCCAGTCAGCCCAGGGCAACGACACCGCTTTCTGGACCGAACGCTGACCTATTTCTTGGCGGCCGGCACCGGAGCGGATGCCGCGGTGCCGGCCGGTGGCACGGCCGGGTCGGCCGTCGCGGCGCGCAGCCCGCTGCGGTGCGGAGCGAAGACCCAGTAGCGGTACAGCGTGAAACGGAACACGGCGCCGAGACCGAGGCCGATCACGTTGGAAGAGATGTTGTCGGCCAGCACGCTGGTGTAGCCGAGCACATAGTGGCTGAACCACAGGCAGGCCAGGCCGATGCCCATGCCCACCAGACTCACCGCGAAGAATTCCACGCCCTCACGCACGGTGCGGTCCTGCCGGCTGTGCCCGAAGGTCCAGAGCCGGTTGCCGAGCCAGTTCACGAGGATGGCCAGGGTGGTGGAGATGATCTTCGCGTAGATCGGACCGGCATGCACCACGGAGGAGTCGAGCACGGTGGTGCGCAGCAGGTTGAAGACCAGGACGTCCACGACCAGACCCACCAGTCCGACCGCGCCGAACTTACCGACCTGGCCCGCCAAGGCGAGCAGTCGGCGGCGGGTCAGGGCTCCAGCTGGCATGCATCCGTTCGGGTAATTGGTATTGGTCGGCCGGTACGCGAAGATAGAAACATCCTGCTGCAGTCTAGAACGCATGGGGCGGAACAGTCCGTGAATCGTGGTGTGCGCAGCTGAACGCCGGCACAGAAATTGGTGAACATCGTATGGGTATAACAGTTGGTGTAATCGGCGGCGGGCAGCTGGCCCGCATGATGATTCCGGCCGCGGTGAATCTCGGCGTTGAGCTGCGCGTGCTCGCCGAGCAGCCCGGCATGTCGGCGGCACTCGCCGCGACCGCCACCGGCGATTACCGCGACCTGCAGACCGTGCTCGCGTTCGCCGACACCGTCGACGTGGTCACCTTCGACCACGAGCACGTGCCCGAGCAGATTCTGCGCGCCCTGGTGGCGCGCGGCGTGGTCGTGCACCCGGGGCCCGACGCGCTGCGCTATGCGCAGGACAAACTGGTGATGCGCGCCCGCCTCACCGAGCTGGGCCTGCCAGTGCCCGACTGGGCCCGGGTCGAAAACGCCGAACAGCTCGGCGGGTTTCTCGCCGAACACCACGGTCGCGCGGTCGTGAAGACCGCCCGCGGCGGCTACGACGGCAAGGGTGTGCGTGTGGTGTCGCACCAGCATGAGGCCGACGACTGGTTTGCGGCGCTCGCCGAAGACGCCAACGGCGGCGCGCTGCTGGTGGAAGAGCTCGTGGACTTTCGCCGTGAGCTGGCCCAGGTCGTGGCCCGGCGCCCGTCGGGTGAGATGGCGGCCTGGCCCGTCGTGGAGACCGTGCAGCGCGACGGTGTCTGCGCCGAAGTGTTCGCGCCCGCCCCGCACGCCAGCGAGAAGCTCAGCCACGTCGCCGCCGACATCGCCCGCCGTGTGGCCGAAGGGATCGGCGCCACCGGGGTGCTCGCCGTGGAACTGTTCGAAACCACCGACGACCGCATTCTCATCAACGAACTGGCGATGCGCCCCCACAACAGCGGGCACTGGTCGATCGACGGTTCGGTGACCAGCCAGTTCGAGCAGCACCTGCGCGCCGTGCTCGACCTGCCGCTCGGATCCACCGCGACGCGGGACCCGTGGTCGGTGATGATCAATGTGCTCGGCGGACCGGCGTCGGGCGCGATGAGCGACCGCTATGCGGACGCCCTCGAGCAGCATCCGTCGGTGAAAGTGCACAATTACAACAAGGAGTCCCGACCCGGCCGCAAGGTGGGGCACGTCACGGCCGGGGGAGCTGAACTCGACGAGGTCACCTATCAGGCGCGTGCCTCTGCGGCCTTCTTTCAGGACTGAGCCCTACAATAAAACCTGTGTCTGAGACCGCCAACGCCCGCCAGCCCGTGACCGGTATGTCTGAAACACCCGTCGTGGGCGTGGTGATGGGCTCAGATTCGGACTGGAAGGTCATGAGCGCCGCCGCCGAACTGCTGCGGGAATTCGGCGTGTCCTACGAGGTTCAGGTGCTCAGCGCGCACCGCACGCCGCAGAAGATGCTCAGCTATGGCGGCGATGCGTCGGCCCGCGGCATCAAAGTGATCATCGCCGGCGCCGGCGGGGCCGCACACCTGCCGGGCATGCTCGCCGCCGTGACCACGCTGCCCGTGGTGGGGGTTCCGGTGCCGCTCGGACTGCTCGACGGTATGGACTCGCTCCTGTCGATCGTGCAGATGCCGGCCGGGGTGCCCGTGGCGACCGTGTCGATCGGCGGCGCCCGCAACGCCGGGCTGCTCGCCGTGAAGATTCTCGCCACCGCTGACGCCACGCTGACGACCGCCCTGGCCGCCTTCTCCGAAGATCTGGCCGCGCAGGTGGAGCAGAAGAACCTCCGACTCCAGCAGAGCCTGTGACCAGCGCGCAGCTGAGTCGGGGGACCGGCACCCGCCGGTCACGGCCCAGCAGCGCGACCAACCCCATTCGCTACCCCGACGTGGGCTCCCGCCACACCATGACCAAACGAGCCTGGTGGCTGGTCATCTTGAACATTGTGCTGCCCGGTTCGGCGCAGGCGCTCGCCGGCAACCGTGGTCTCGGCCGGTTCGGTCTGCGCGCCACACTGCTGCTCGTGGTGCTCGCCGGCGTCGGCGCCGCTGCGTACGCGCTGCGACCCGAACTGGTGCTCGGACTGTTCACCAACACCGCCGGGCTCTGGAGCATCGCCGTGGTGCTGGCCGTCTATGCCGTGATCTGGCTGGTGCTCTCGCTCGACACCCTGCGCATCGCCCGGCTGGCCCGCATCGCCGCCGGCGCGCGCCCCATGATCGTGGTGTTCGCCACCGCGATCATGGTCGTGGTCAGCGGCGGGGCCGGCTACGGCGCCTACGTGGCCATCACCGCGAGCGGTTTTCTCTCGTCGGTGTTCGTGGCCGGTCCCCCCGTGGAGCCCATCGACGGGCGATACAACATTCTGCTGCTCGGCGGTGATGCCGGAGCCGACCGTGAGGGGCTCCGCCCCGACAGTATCTCGGTGGTGAGCATCGAAGCGGCCACCGGAGCGGCCACCATCATCAACCTGCCGCGCAACCTCGAAGACGTGCCGTTCCCCGACGATTCGCCGCTGTCGCCCATCTACCCCGAAGGCTACGGCGCCCTGCGCGGATGCTACGTCTCGGCCTGCATGCTCAACTCCCTCTTCACCGAGGTCGAGCTCAAAAGCCCGGAGCTGTACCCCGATGCGCTGGCCGAGGACAGCCGGCCCGGTATCGAGGCCATGCGGGACGCGGTTCGCGGTATCACCGGACTGACCCTGCAGTATTACGTGCTCATCGACATGCAGGGATTCTCCGACCTGATCGATGCGCTCGGCGGTGTCGACATCGACGTGCAGAACAGGGTTCCGGTGCATGCCGATGAGAGCTTCACCACGGTGGCGTTCTGGTTCGAGCCGGGCATGCAACACATGGACGGTTATCACGCCCTGTGGTTCGCGCGCTCCCGGCACGGCACCAGTGACTACGACCGCATTCAGCCCCAGACCCAGCTGCAGGAGGCCCTGCTGGCCCAGGCCAGCCCCTCCAACGTACTGGCGAAGTTCCAGGGCGTGGCGCAGGCCGGGTCCCAGGTCGTTAAGACCGATGTTCCCCAGGGCATGCTCGCGTACTTCGTGGGGCTGGCGAAGAAAACTCGCGACCAGCCGATCACCACGGTGCCGCTGATTCCCGACAACGGGGTAGACCCGGAAAACCCCGATTACTCCCAGATCCGCCAGCTCATCTCCGACGCGCTCACCCCCGCCGCCACGTCCGATCCGGCTTCCTAACCCGCGTGACCCGGCCCTGTCCCGGCCCTGAAGGTCGACAGGCTCTGAGGTTCGACAGGCTCTGAGGTTCGACAGGCTCTGAGGGTCGACAGGCTCTGAGGATCGGCTCACGGGGTCTCGATCGCTCCTTCGTCGCGCCTCGACCGGCGGCGCCGGTCGAGGCCCGCCCCCTCGCCGGTCGAGGCCCGAGCTTGCGAGGGATCGAGACCACGCGAGCCGACAGCCCAACCCGTGTTTCAGGCGCTGACCGGCCGGTTCGCCCGGTGCGTCTGCGCCGGCCGCCACGTCTGACTCGGGTCCACCCATGCGGGCCCGCGCACCATCGGCCGGCTTTTCACCATCGTGATCTGCCACCCCGACGACTCGATCTCGGCATGATGCCGGCGGCAGATGCACACCCCGTTGTCGATCTCGGTGCGATGATCTTTCGCCCACGCCTTCACGTGGTGAATCTGTGTCCAATACGCCGGCACATCACACCCCGGAATGACACACCCGCCGTCTCTCGAACTGATGGCCAGGCGCTGCTTCGGAGTGAAGCAGCGGTTCTTCTTTCCGAGTTTCACGAACGCATCGTTCCTATCGAAAAGCACGCCCTGGTACCCGCCGGAGCAGATCGCCTGTTTCACGGCCCGCATCGAGATCGGGGCCTCCTGCCCGTCGATCCACCCGACACCGCGGTCGTTGTCGAGGTCGCGCACATTCACGTGGATCATCACCAACGGCGCCGCACCCGCCATGGTCGGGGTACGGGGATCGGCGGCGATGTTCTCGAACATCGCCAGCATGATCGCGGCGCGTTTCTCGCCGGCAGAACGCGGGTCCACATCGATGGGGGCGTCATCGGCATCGCGCTCCACGGGAAGGAACGTGGGTACTGAATCTGCGGCGATGAACGTGTCGAACACCGGCTCGATCGCGCCCCGCATCTCGGGGGTGACACCGCCGATGAGGCGGTGCAGGCCG
>JAWOHA010000143.1:0-3072 GCA_046496385.1 Cryobacterium sp.
CTGACTTCAGCGGCGTCCGCCGCTGAAGTCAGGATCGCACCGACAGCTCAGAACAGTGTGACGACCGGCTTCGGCCGGTCGTCTTCGTGTACCGGCGGCGACTGCGCTGTGCCGCGGTCAGCGGAACCGGCGATGGCCGTTCGTCACGACCCACACCCCCCTTTGAAACGGAAGTGCGCGCATCACAGCCGCTTCCAAGCCACGAGTCGCTCTCGTTCCGAACCGTCGCACCGGAAAAATGCCGCAGCCCGACAAAAAGTACTTGCATTTCGGATCGGGACGCCACAGAATGAATGAGTGTTCATTCATCCCTGATTGACGGTCGGTTTACCGAAGAAGGAGGTCAACCTTGGACTACAAAGTCGACCTGCGGGACGTGAAGTTCCAGCTCATGGAATGGCTCCCGCTCGAGCGGTTGCTCAAGGCCGAACGCTTCTCCGCCTGGGACGTGCAGAACGTCGAGATGGTGGTGGACGAGGCGCTCAAGATCGCGCAGGAGCAGATGGCTCCCTGCAACACGGACGGGGACCGGATCGGCGCCAAGTGGAAGGACGGCAAGGTGACCATGCCGGACTCTTTCAAGCCGGTCTTCGACACCGTGCGTGAAGGCGGCTGGATCGGCCTGCTAGCGAGTCCCGACTTCGGCGGCATGGGCCTGCCGGAGCTGGTCGGCAACGCGGTCAACGAGTTCTTCTCGGGCGCTAACGTCTCGCTCAACCTGACGTTCATGCTGACCCGCGGCGCCGGCGCCATGATCGAGCACTTCGGCACCGACGAGCTGAAGCAGACATTCGTCGAGCGGATCTACACCGGCGAGTGGACGGGCACGATGTGCCTGACCGAGCCCCAGGCCGGCTCCGACGTCGGTGCATCAAAGACCAAGGCGGTGAAGCTCGACGACGGGTCCTACAGCATCTCCGGCGAGAAGATCTTCATCACCTCGGGCGACCACAACCTGTCCGACAACATCATCCACCTCGTCCTCGCCCGTACGCCACAGGCCTCTCCGGGCACCAAGGGCCTGTCGCTGTTCGTCGTGCCGAAGATCCGGGTCAACGCCGACGGCACTCTCGGCGAGCCCAATGACGTCTACTGCAACAACATCGAGGAGAAGATGGGCATCCATGGCTCGCCCACCTGCACCCTCGTGTTCGGGCAGAACGACGGTTGCCGCGGCTGGCTCCTCGGTGAGGAGGAGCACGGCATGAAGCTCATGTTCTACATGATGAACGCGGCCCGGATCGAGGTCGGCCTGCAGGGCTGCGCGGCGGCCGGAGCGGCCCACCAGGCGGCGCTGGGCTACGCTCGTGAGCGACTGCAGAGCCGGCACTGGAAAGAGATGAAGAACCCCGACGCGCCGCAGGTGCCGATCATCGAGCACCCCGACGTGCGCCGAGCCCTGCTGTCGGCCAAGGCCTACACCGAGGCGATGCGGGCGATCCTGATGCAGACGGCGTACTTCACGGACATGAGCCACATCACCGAGGGCGAGGAGAGCGAGCGCTGGCACTCCTACGTCGAGCTCATGACCCCGATCTGCAAGGCGTGGTGCTCCGAGTGGGGCGTGCAGGCCACCCACTGGTGCCTGCAGGTCTACGGCGGCTACGGCTACACCTCCGAGTACCCGGCCGAGCAGTACATGCGCGACGCCGAGATCGCCTGCATCTACGAGGGCACCAACGGCATCCAGTCCCTCGACTTCGTCGCCCGCAAGCTGCCCCTGCGGGGCGGCGCCGCGATTCGCGAGCTCCTGGGCGAGGCCGAGTCGACCTTCAAGAAGGCCAAGGAAGACCCCGAGCTGATGGAGCCGGCGTGGATGCTCGCATCCGCCCTGAAGCACATCGAGACCATCTCCAAGGACCTCACCAAGCGGCCCGACGGGATCCAGGTCGTGCTCATCAACTCCGTGCCCCTGCTCGACATGGTCGGCACCGCCTACGGCGCCCACCTGCTCCTCGACCAGGCGATGCTGGCGAAGACCAAGCTGGCCGCCATTCTCAAGGAGAAGGGTATCGGCACCGACGACAAGAAGGCCTACAAGGCGTTCCTGCAGGACAACGCCGAGGCCGCCTTCTACCACAACAAGGTCCAGACGGCCATCCACTTCGCCTACCGTGCGCTGCCCACCGTGGCGGCCAAGGCGGCGGCTATCCGCTCCGGCGAGAAGACCCCGTTGTACGCGATCATGTAGCCTCAGGACAGGCCGCGGGGTCACAGCCTCCCCCGCGGCCAGTCCTTCTCGACCCGCCCCCCGTGTCGCACGGGGGGTTTTTCTGTGCGCTCTCTCTGCATCAGATACTCGAGCCCCGGCTCGGGCGCCCGTAGTGAATCTCCTTATTGAGAACAGGTATCACTCGGTGGCATTTTCGACGGTCTTTGTGTGAGAATGGTCGCGCCATCCCGTGATCATGCCGGCACGCGTGACGGCAGGGATGCAATGTGCACGGAATCGGGACGCAATTGGAGCATTCCTTGGGGATGGTGACGCCGGTGGGCGACGGTGGTTCCTCCGGAGGTTTCGTGCGCGCGACCGCGTGCGTGCGATCGGTAGAGCGTGAACCGAATGAGGTGGACAATGAAAGCAGTCAAGCACTCGGGTGGCTCGCGATGGTTCGGTGTGTTTCTCGGTTTGGTGGCGCTCATCGCGGGGGGCCAGGCCTGGGCCGAACTCACGGTCACGCCCATCACCTGGGACGTGGTCGGGCTCGACAGCAATCGCCCCCTCACCAGCGGGCCTGAGCTCTTCCCCGTCGGCGCCGAGGTGTGCTCGGACGCCGCGACCGGTAACCTTGCCGTCGACTTTGCCTGGTCCGACCTGCTTGGCCCCGGACATCCCTACATCAACACACGCCCCGGCTCGCTGACGACTCTCAACTTCGCACCCCTCGGGCCCGGTGAGTGCGTCGACGCCTACTTCGAGCTGCAACTCACCCGTGACCCCAACGCCTTCGGCAACTCCCGCGAGTACTACATCGAGGCCACCGACGGCACCGACACCGCCAGGACGCCACAGCCACGGCAGATCCACATCGAGTACCTGGTTTCTCAGAACCGCAACACCACGACCCAGAT
>JAWOHA010000180.1:0-3049 GCA_046496385.1 Cryobacterium sp.
TCAATGTCACCCCCTGTTTCGCAACGTCGATGGTGAACGCACCAGGCAAGGGTGCCATCGGGTTTATTGGCTGCACAAATGACTCATACTGGGTTGATGACTTCTTCTGGGCTGTTGCCAGCTCAGGTCGGTGCAGTCGAAGGTGAAGCTCGCGGTCGGCGGCTGGTTGGTGGTGCCGCCGCCGCCGCCGAGCAGACCGGAGATGCTCGCGTAGTAGTAGGCGAAGGCGCCGTCCACCGTCGAGTTGTCGGTGTTGTTGCAGGTGTTGTACACGTCGTAGCCGCACCCGCCGGAGAGCTGGCCGACCACCTCGCCCGAGGAGTTCAGCACCGGCGAGCCGGAGGAGCCGCCCTCGGTGGCGCCGATCAGGTCGTGGCTGTAGATCCACGGCCCGCGCGACCAGCCGCTGCAGACCACCGGCGGAGTCGTGTCCACCGAGTGGGTCGAGAAGGCCTGGGGCGAGCCGGAGGGATGGCTCAGGCGCTGCAGCGCCGCGCCGTCAGTGTCGTAGATCGGGGTCGCGTCCCAGCCCAGGTAGGCGCCGTAGGGCGGCGGGCTGTTGAGCGAGAGCAGGGTGTAGTCGGCGGTCTTGTTGGTCGAGGCCACGGTGGCGCCGAGGGTCCGGGGCACCGCCGAGCACGGGCCGGCGCAGGCGTCCGCACAGTCGTTCTCGAGGAATCCCCAGTACGTCTCCAGGGTGCCGGCCACCCGATCGCTGCTGATGCAGTGGTTGGCGGTGAGGAAGTAGTAGGGCGCGGCCGAGGTGGCGGCGTCGGCCAGGGCGCCGCCGCTGCAGATGTACATGTAGGGCCGCTGCACGTAGTACATCAGCGCGATGGCGTCGTTCCAGCCCTCGTTGCCGCCGGCGGCGTTGATGCAGTCGGCGTTATCCGCGCACAGGTCGGAGGCCTGGTAGATCGCGCCGCCCGCCTGCTGGCGCACGGCCGGGCCGCCGACGTAGGCGATGTCCGCGATCTCGAAGCGGTCGATGTTGAGGCCCCGCCCCACGTCGCCGCGGTGGCGCAACTGTACGATCGCGGTGTCGCCGGGGACGGTGTTGGCGTAGAAGTCGCCGGTGCCCAGGGAACCGGCCAGAGTGTAGGGGCCGAAGGCGCCGCCCTGGGGTCCGTAGACCCACAGCTCGGAGCCGGGGGCGAGGAAGAAGTCGGTGAAGTGGATGCGCAACCCGGCGGCGCCGGGAGAGTGCACCGCGGTGGTGTAGACGAAGCCCTGGTGGTCGCCGCGCACGGCGCCGCGGGCCACGGGATGGGCGCGTCCGTCGAGCATTTCCGGCAGAACCTCGGCGAAGCTCACCGGCACGCCCACGTCCTCGACGTAGCCGGCGCGCAGCGCCCGCTCGGGCCTGGGGCAGGTGGGGCAGGCGGTCTGCTCGAGCTCCATGAGCCGCTGCTGATTGACCGGTACCACGATCATGCGCTCGAGGCCCAGCGCCACCTGCTCGCCCGCGAGCTGGAGGTGCAGCTGACGCTGCTCGGCACGGTAGCTCTCGAGGTCGAAGCCGGTAGGCACCCGCACGCCGTCGCGCGACAACGGTACCGGCAGGTCGCGGTCGGCGGGCGGCGTCACGGCGGCCATGCCGACGGCCGAGACCGCCAGCGCCAGGAGAAGGACAGACACACGACGAAGGTGACTCATTTCAGATCCTCCTTGGATTGGTCGCGGCCGCGTCCACGGCGGCCAGTCGAAGACGACGATGCCCGCCGCGAGGCGGGCGAAGGCGTGACGGTCCGGTTCCCACGCCGAGGTACGACGGGGCCGAAGCTCACAACTCACGTTCAGGTTCTTCACGATCACGTGCTCTGGTTGGGCAAGGGTAGCAGACCGTGACGGGGGGTCAAGCGCGCGCATCCCTGGATTGTCACAGGAGTGTAATTTCTTCCACGCGCTTTTCGAGATGCCCGATGGAGTGCATCGCGACCGCGGCCGGTGCGGCGGGGCGAAACACGACCGGCGTGCACCCGGTTTGGTCGTCAGCCACGACCGAGTCCGTCGAGTGGGCGTTCGGCGACGAGGATGACGGCAAGCGGAAACGGTGCAGATGGCGTCACAGTCGTGCGCCGCAGCCGCGTTCGACGCTTCTCACAGAGCGCTCAGCGGTCCGGGTCAGCGCAGCACGCCCGCCGTTGCCTGCTTCCGGGAGTAAACCAGCAGGAAGATCGCGACGACCCAGATCACGGCGCTGAAGACCATCCCGACCGTGCCCATGATCTCGGCCCCGTTGGACAGACCGAGAGTGTAGATCGAGCTGACCACCATGCCGGCGAGAGACACGGCGAAGGCCCACACCGCCCAGCGCGTGCGCAGCAGGAGCAAGACCGACCCGACGAAGGCGCCCCACACGCCGAAGGCCCAGCCCGACACCGCCCACGCCGGGAAGCCGTAAAAGTAGGCCAACTGCTCGGGTGAGAACTGGCTCATGTAGAAGTCCAGCTTGAGCTTGGTCGCCAGGTAGTCGAAGGCGCCCATGCCGTTCCACAGCAGTGCCAGGACACCGACGATCCAAAGGTGAACGGGCGCCCGACCACGCCCTGTGCCGCTCGCCACGGTGACGGTCATACTGCCTCCTTTGAGCAACGTTGAGTTCCAAGGCTACCGTAACATGGTGGCAGCGGCGATGCACCTCGTTCTATGTGTGGACCACTCCTGCATGCGCCCTGGCCGACCGCGGCCGGCAGCGAATGACTCACAGCTCGTACGTGTGGTTGCAGCAGCTTCCACCCGTCATCAGGGTCTTCGTCCGGGTGAAGCGGATCGTCGGGTTCAGACCGCGGCAGAAGCCCACGTCCCAGGCGCAGTAGAAGGCGTACCCGAGGTCGGCCCGCCCGTGGGCCGCCACCTCCTCCGCGAGGAAGCAGCGGGTGACCCTGTACTCGAGACGCTCGGGCCGATCCTCGATGCACTCGAACGCGATGTTCCTCCTTCCAGATCAATAACTACCGTGTCGCGATCAACCAGTGCCAATCCATCCAGGCTGGTATAGGTCAATACCGGGAACCCGGCATTGATGGCATTTCGCTCGTATATGGCA
>JAWOHA010000194.1:0-2952 GCA_046496385.1 Cryobacterium sp.
CCACTCCGGCGAAGACCAGGCCCGTTCCGAGTTCCACGAGCGGGTAGCGCGCCGAAATCGGAACGGGCCTGGTCTTCGCCGGAGTGGTCTGGTGGGCAGCAGGCTCGATCGTGCCGACCGGGTCGACCGAATCCGTGCGGGGCATCGCCGCCGCCGCCGTGACGTTGGCGGCGTTCCTCTATCTGGCCGCGATCAGCGTGGCCCTCGGCATGATCGACCTCGACACGCACACCCTGCCCAACCGCATCATCTACCCGGCTTATCCGGTGAGTGCCGGTTTGCTCACCGCCGCCGCCCTGCTGGCCGGGCACCCCGAACGGCTGCTTCCCGCGCTCATCGGCGGCGTGGCCCTGTTCTCCCTGTACCTGCTTCTCGCACTCATCAGGCCGGGCGGCATGGGCCTCGGCGATGTGAAACTGGCGGGCATCCTGGGCCTGTACCTCGGCTATCTGGGCTGGGCGCCGCTCTTCGTCGGGGCGTTCGGCGCGTTCCTGCTCGGCGGACTGTTCGGCGTGGCTCTCATGGCGCTGCGCCGGGTCGACCGCAAGGCCAGCATTCCCTTCGGCCCGTGGATGCTGGCCGGCGCCTGGGTGGGCATCGTCGCCGGCGACACCCTGGCGTCGGGCTACCTGGGCATGTTCGGTCTCCTGCTCAGCTGACAGCGGCTCGTCGGCCGGGCGCCCGCCGGCAGGGCGCGGCCGCCGCCGTCGGGACAAGAAACGACCTCAGGGTTCCGCGGGTCGGGCCGGCCTCGTTGCTATGGTTGCTGCAGAGATCAACGAGCTCGCGGTCAACAACTCGCGGTCAACAAGGAGTGAACACAATGAGCGACAACACGCCCACCGACGGCACGTCGAAGCCCGACCGGGATGCGGCCTCCCACGCCGAGCGCAGCACTCCCGAATACGCCGCACCGACCGGGCAGCCCGCCGAGCAGTCGACCGAGCAGCCCACCGAGCCCTCCTTGACCAAACCGCCGTACGTCGCACCAGACGGCACGCGCTCCGCGGGTTCCGCCCGCGATGACGCTGCCGCCCATGATGCTGCCGTCGCGGCGGCGGCAGCCCGGGCCAACTCGGCTCCGTTCGCAGGCGACTACACCGACTCGGAGTCCGTCGAGACCGCCGCCGCAGCCCCCGCCGCGCCTGCGGCAGCGCCGGCTCACGCCGCCGCCGCACCGGCCGTGGCGACCGAACCGATGGTGGCGACCGTGCCGGCCCCGGTGGGCACAGACCCCGCTCCCCAGTACACAGACCCCGCCCCCGAATACACGGCGCCCGTGCAGCAGACGCCGATCTATGTGCAGGCGCCCACCCCGCCGCGCGATCGGGGAAACCGCGGCGCCGGCGTGCTCATCGCGCTTCTGGCCACCCTGGTCTACACGGCCATCTATGCCCTCGTGGCCCTGGTGATCGCGGGCATGACCAGCTCGACCCTCGCCACGGCCACGGCCACATTCGCCGAGTTCGCGGTGCGCCCGGTCTTCTACGTTCCGGTGATCTTCTTCTTTCTCGCTTTCTCGCTCCTGATCGTTCTGGTGAACCGGGCCGGCTGGTGGAGCTACGTGCTCTTCGGTTTTCTCGTGGCCGTGGTCGTCTACTTCTCTTATCTCAGCGGGGCGCTCCTCACCGTGCAGGCCTGGAACCAGACCCCGGAGGCGGCCCTGCGCTTTCTCTCCTCCCAGTGGCTGAACCCCGGCGCGATCGCCGCCGCCGTGATCGCCCGCGAGGTGCCGATCTGGTTCGGCGCCTGGATCTCACGCCGTGGCCGGGGCGTCACCGCTCGCAACGCTGCCGCCCACGCGGAGTACGAGCGTATTCTCGCCGAAGGCCCGCAGCTCTCCCGCTCCCACTAGCCCGATCAGCGGGCGCGCTGCCTCGACGCGCCCGCCGCCGCCCACGCCGTCACCAGTGAAGGGGGACCGAACCGATGCGTGACTACCAGAAGTACGCCGCGGTCGTGGCCGTGTTCGCCGCCGTGCTCTACGTCTCTCTGGTCGTGGCCGGTTTCGGCGTGGTGAGCCTGATCACCGACCGGGAGGTCATCGAAGACCCGGCATCGGGCCCCCTGCTGGGGCCGGTCATGGTCGGAGCGGCCGTGATCGTGGCAGTGCTGCTCATGGTGCGCCTGGGGATCCGCACCCGCCCGGAGTACCAGCGAGTCGCGCTCTGGTACGCCATCGGGTCTGGGTTCGCAGCCAGCGCCGCCTACATTCTGGTGGGCGCGGTGCCCCATCTGGTCAGCGGGGGCAGGCCCGTCACATTCATCGCCTCGGTTCTGATCAGCCCCTTCACGGTCACGGTCGGAGTGTTGGCGACCGTTGTGGTCTTGAGCTACTCGTTGATCCTGGCGACCCAGCAGGGCCAGCGCCGCCGCCCGCTGTGGCCCTGGGAAACCCGCGACGACGGCTAACGAGTCCGAGCCTCGGTCAGCCCCCGTCCGGGCCGGGAGCGGGTACTCTGGAGGCATGGATTCGTCCCTCCAGCAGCGTGTCGGCCACGAGGTCGACGGCTGGCTGCACTGGCTGCCCCGCTGGCGGCCGGGAACGCATCGAGGCCGTACCCGGCTCTGCCGGAAGTGCCTGGGTTCTCCGGTCATCGCCGCCGCCGGACTGGCCGCAGACGTTCCCCATGCCGTGCAGCACGCCTTCGCGATGCGCATGAAGGCGCTCGTGGACGCGGCCGTGGACTCCTACATCGACCATAACCTGCCGGGGCTCGCGCGGGAGTTGCGCCGCGGGGACGCGCATCGGGCTCAGCGCCCCTACCGGCCCGCGGACGGCCTCGAACCCGAGTTCAGCGGTCTGGACCTCGACCCGCAACCGGTCGACGGGGCGCCGTTCCTGTTCACCTTCGCCGAACTGGCCGACGCCGAATTGGCCGACGCCGAATTGGCCGACGCCGAACAGGCCGACGCGGACCGTGCCGGGCCGGCCGGGGATCGGGCGCCGCC
>JAWOHA010000220.1:0-9923 GCA_046496385.1 Cryobacterium sp.
CTCGGCGACGAGGCCCTCGAACGCGGCCTGTTCGGCACTCCAGATGCGGTGCCGCCGGGGCGTCTTCCAGGCGGTGTTCTGCGGTATTCCGGTGCGGGCTTCGTTGTGCGCCTCGGCGACGCCGGCCGCACCGCCCGGTTGCGTGATCGCCGGGTCGGTGGGCTTGCCCGTCTGCGCGGTCGCCAGCACGAAGAGCCGCACCCGGTCGATGACCGCGGCACGCTCGGCGTGGGTATGAGCGACCCTGCGCTCCAGCCCGGCCGCGTCGTCGAGGAGCACATTCAGCGTGTCGGTGGGGGCTGGCATGCTGGACTTGCCGTTGAAGCCCCGGCGCGGAATATACGTCTTCGCCCGCTCCCGGTCTTCGGCCCGGTTGGCCAGATGTGTTGGAGTTGACGGTGCGTGAGGTGCTGAACCCGGTGACTGATCCGGGTGTGACTGATCCGGGTGTGACTGATCCGAGTTCTGTCCCGACAGGCCTCCCGCAGGAGCGACAGTGCCGGGAGATGTCTCTCCGTTGATGTCCATACCCAATTATCTCACCTATCGCAACTAAAATCGAGAAAAGCTCAGAGATTATTGAGTGAGATTGCAAGATATTTTCCCCACGGCGAGCAATGCATCCGTACAGCCCGCAACGATACGGTGACAGAGAACAAGGAGAGTCAGATGACGGTACTCATTGCAGGATGCGGTGACCTCGGCACCGAGGTCGGGCTGCGCTTCGCAGCACTCGGGCACCACGTGGTGGGGCTGCGTCGCAGTGCGAACCTGCTGCCCGCGCCCCTCGAAGGCCAGTCGATCGACCTCACCGTGGCGAAACCCCGGATTCCCGCCGACACCGACCTCGTGGTCATGGCCATTGCAGCCGGCAGCCCCACGGTCGAGGCCTACCGCGCGGCCTACCTCGACGGCCTGCGCAACCTGCTCGACGCCCTGGCTGAGGCCCACGTCACACCCCGCCGGTTTCTGCTGGTGTCTTCCACAGCCGTCTTCGACGTGAACGACGCCAGCTGGGTCGACGAAGAGACCCCGGCCACGCCGAGGCCCGGCACCGATGCCGTGATTCTCGAGGCGGAGCGACTGCTGCATGAGCGTATTCCCGCGGCCGTCGTGCTGCGTTTGTCCGGTATCTACGGCCCCGGCCGGGAACGCCTGATCACCCAGGTGCGCGCCGGCAAGGCGACCGTGTCGGCCGCCTCCCGCCACACCAACCGCATTCACCGCGACGATGCGGCGGCGGCGATCGTGCACCTCATGCTGCGCGCAGAGGCCCCGGCTCCCCTGTACCTGGGCGTGGACAGCGCTCCCGTGGTCAGCAACGAGGTGCTGCTCTTTCTCGCCGAGGAACTCGGCCTGCCCGCCCCCACCGAGACCAAAGCCGACAGCCAGCGCGGCGGCGACAAACGCCTGAGCAACCGGCTCCTGCTCGAGACCGGCTTCACCTTTCGCTACCCCACGTATGTGGAGGGTTACCGGGCGGTTCTCGCGGGAGAGGGAATCCGGCACCCCTGACCTGTCGGTTCCGTCCCGTCAGCGGTTCCGTCCCGTCAGCGGTTCAGTCCCGTCAGCGGTTCAGTCCCGTCAGCGCTCGTCAGCGGTCGTCAGCGGGTCAGTCTCGTGTCTGCGGCCCCGCGCCGCGCGCATCACTGCAGTGACGAGGTCAGCCGGGCGAGATTGTCGCGCGCCTTCTTGCCGGCCGGCCGGGTGAGCCAGTCCTTCAGGTCGAGGGCCACGCTGCGGGCCCGGTAGCCGTCTTCGATCAGCCGCATGCGGCGCACGAAATCGGCTCCCTGCACGAGCAAGGAGACTTCCATGTTCAGGCTGAAGGAGCGGATGTCCATGTTGCTTGACCCGATCACGGCCACGTCGTCATCGATGGTGAAGTGCTTGGAGTGCAGCACTGTGGGCGCCTCGTACAGGTAGATCGTGACGCCCGCCCGCAGCAGCGCCTCGTAATAGGAACGTTGGGCGTAGTAGACGAGGGCCTGGTCGCCGATCGCCGAAACGAACAGCTCCACGGCAACCCCGCGCAGTGCCGCGGTGGTGATGGCCAGCAGCGTGGATTCCTCGGGCACGAAATACGGGCTGGTGATGCTGATGCGGTGCCGGGCGCTCTGAATGAGCAGGGCGTAGAGGGCGAGGTTGTTGTCGTTGTCGAAGCTGGGACCGCTGGGCACCACCTGCGCATCGAGCAGGTGGTTCTCGGTGCCGAGCACGACGGGGCTGTGATCCAGCGGCAGATGCTCGTCGGTCTCGCTGTACCAGTCCACCACGAAGACGGCGTTCAGCTCCCGAACCACGGGCCCCTCGACCCGCACGACGAGTTCATGCCAGTGCAGCCCTCGAGCCAGATTCTTGGGCTTGAGATAGCTGGAATCGATCATGTTCTGGCTGCCGGTGAAGCCGACCCGCCCATCGATGATGAGCAGTTTGCGGTGGTTGCGCAGATCGGGCCGCTGCCATTGCCCACGCAGCGGCCGCAACGGCAGCAGCGCGTGCCATTCGGCACCCATCTCGGTGAGCGCCGCCACGGTTTCGGAGCGTCGCGGCAGCAGCAGGCAGGCCAGATGGTCGAAAAGCACCCGCACGCGAACGCCGCGCGCGACGGCACGGCCCAGCGCGGCGAAGAACGGGGCGGTGACGTCGTCGAGCACGAAGATATAGAACTGCACGTGCACGTAGTCGGTGGCGGTGTCGACCTCCCGCGTCATGGCGTCGAGGGAGCCCTGGTAGTCCGGCAACAGCTCGGCGCGGTTGCCGCCGACCATCGGCAGAGCGCCCAGGTTGAGGTTGAGCTGCGCTGCGGAAGGCAGCCAGGCCGGCCACTGGTCGCGATGGCCGACCTGGGCCAGTCCCGGCGTGCGGGCCAGCATGAGCTCGTTGACCTGCCGCTGCTTGCGGCGGCGCGATTCGGGCAGTTTGCCCGCGCCCACCAGAAAGAAGGCCAGAGCGCCGAGAAAGGGGATGAACACGATCGCGAGCACCCAGGCGATCGCCGCCGAGGGGCGCCGGTTCGCCGAGATGAACACGGTCGCCACCACGACGATGACGAAATTCGCCAGCGCCAGGACCAGAGTGACGACATCCGCACGGTTCACGGCGACACCCTGACACGAAAGCCGGGTTCTGGCTACGACCGTCCCCCACGACGCACGGACTGCCGGGCTCCCGGGCTCCCGGGCTCCCGAACGCCCAGACTCCCGCCGAAGCGTTGCGCGCGAGAGAAAACGGCGCTACCGTGACGAAATCGCGCGGGGCCCGGCATCGTGAGCGGGCTCCCCGACGGCACGGTCACAACAGGGAAGGTGCTCTGATGAACGATCTGCTCGGGAACGGCGCTGTCGTGAACCGTGCTGTTTCGAACCAGGTTCTGCTGAAGCGGGGTGCGGCCGGGCTCGGCTGGCTGGTCATGGCAACGGTGACGCTCCTGCTCACCGGCTGCGCACCGACCAGCGACGATCCCGGGTCGGGCACTCCGTCACCGACGGCCTCCGTTTCCCCGGGCAGCCTGGTGGGCACCTGGGTGCTGCCGCAGACCTTCGACGCCCCGGAGCAGCCCTACGTGTCATTCGTGCAGGACAACACCTGGAGCGCCTCAGACGGTTGCAACCGGGTTCAGGGCACCTGGACCCTGGGCGACGACGGCGCCCTCAACACGACGGCAGGGCCGCAGACGTTGATGGGCTGCGATGGTGCCGCCCTGCCCCTGGCGGTGGTCACGGCGAAGGCGGTGACGGTGGCCGACGACACCCTGGTGCTGGTCGGCGGCAGCGAAATCGGAGAAGACATCACGCTGGTGCGGTCGACCGACCCGCTCGTGGGGCCTCCGGGCCGGCCGGTGGGGTACTGGGCTGAGAGCAACACCCCCGAGGCGCCGTTCCTGTCGATCGACACCGACCAGAGCTATTCGGGCAGTGACGGCTGCAATGTGCTCACCGGAACCTGGACACAGAACAGTGACTGGTCGGTCGCGCTGACGCCCGGCGTGACGACCCTGATGATGTGTGAGGGCGTGGATCAGTGGTTGCGCCTGGCCGTGTTGGGCCGCGTGCAGGCCGGGGTGATGACCTTGCAGGCCGAAGACGGCACGGTGCTCGGCCAGCTGACCCGTCGGTGACGCCGGGCAGGTGACGCCGGGCAGGTGATGCCGGGCAGGTGATGCCGGGCAGGGTCAGGCTCCGGTCTGGGGCACCAGAGTGTCGCGCGCGGCACCGGCCCGCACCGGCCAGGAGCCGTCGATGACGATGGTGTCGTCGGCGTTGGACCGGCGCAGGTACTGCTGCAGGCTCGCCGCCTGCTCGGCCGCCCACAGCACCTGCTGGTCGTGCAACGCCCGCAAGTCGTCGGCCTCGGCCTTGGCGAGCACCGCCCAGCAGACGCGGCCGGTGGCCACGGCATCCGCTTCGGCATCGTGAGCACCTTCGAGCAGCACGCCGTAGAATTCGCTGGTCACCTCAAGGGTACGTTTGCCCTTGCGGTACTTGTCGATGGCCTTGTCGATCACGTACGGGTCGAGTACCGGGCCGAAGTCGTCGATCGGTTCGAGCCCGTAGCGGCGGGCCTCCGCGTTGAGCATAGACAGGTCGAAACTGGCGTTGTAGGCCACGATGGGCCGCCCGGCCGCTATGCTGCGGCGCAGCACGACGAGCATCTCGGCCACGGCCTCAGCGGGGTTCCGGCCGTCTCGCCGGGCCACCTCGTCGGTAATGCCGTGAATGGCCGACGCGCCCTCGGGAATGGGCACACCCGGGTTCACCAGCCAGCTGTAGGAGCCGTTCACCTGCCCATCACGCATGATGCGCCCGATGAAGGAGCTCACGATACGGTCTTCGTCGGTGTTGACCCCGGTGGTTTCCAGGTCAAACACGCACAGTGAGGGAACCTCGGAGAGGGTGATCGGTGTTGTCATGTCGCATTCCCAGCAGGTCGGCGTTGGCACCGGCTCGTTGCGAACTTACCCGATGCCGCTGACACGGCCGGTACCCGCGCGACCGTGTTCGGGTGTCATCGCGAACACGGCGCCGGGAGATGCCGTTCGGCGCTCCCCAAACAGCGCCGGGGGCGGGCCTAGCCCCGTTCCGACGGGGTGACTAAACTGTGCGCCGTGAGGCTCCTGCAAAGGTGCCGGGTCACGGCGCGTCGGCTTGACACCAATCGGTCAGATAACCGTCACACCCACACCGCAGGTCCTCGGAACTTCAATCACAGACACGGGTCAACCGTGGCACGGACAGGAGGAACTGAAATGCGCACATCACCCAACCGGATCATCGGAGCCGTCTTCGGCGTGGCTTATCTTCTGGTCGGTGCACTCGGCTTCGCCGTCACCGGCGGCGTCGGCTTCATCGCCACCGAGGGCGGCCTGCTCCTGGGCATCTTCGAGGTGAATCCGCTGCACAACGTGACTCACCTGCTCATCGGTGCGGCTCTCCTCGTCGCCAGCCTGTCCAGTGCCCCGGCAGCCAAGGCGACCAACACCACCGTGGGGGCGGTCTACCTGATTCTGGGAGTGGTGGGCTTCTTCATCGTCGGCTCGGCCCTGAACATTCTGGCGCTGAACACGGCAGACCACTTCCTGCACCTCGCGAGCGCCGTCGCGCTGCTCGGAGCCGGACTCGCCGCCGACAAGTCCGTGACGAGCGCCCAGTCGCGCGTCACCGTGTAGCGAGGCCTGCGGCACCGACGCGCTCATGACCGCCATCACTCGCCTGTGGCTTGCCCTCGCCGCCCTCGGCGCCGGCATGATCCACATCGCGGTCGGCGCGAGTGCGCCGTTCCCTCTCGCGCTGCTTCTGGTCGGGTTCGGCATCGCCGAAATCGGCTGGGGCGTCTCGACACTCGTTCGCGGGCGCCTGGTTTTGGCTCAGGCCGCGCTCGGCGCAGTCCTGATCCCCGTCTTCGTCTGGGGAGTGACCGCGACGCTCGGCTCGGGGCTGGGCGTTTCTCCCGAGGCCACGGGGATGCCCGTGCACCCCATGGCGGTGGCCTCGCTCTTCAACCTCGTACTGGCCGGCGGCCTCGCCCGGCAGCGGCGGCGGCGCGGCGCGGCCAGGCGACCCGCGGCACCCGGTGACCCAGCGACGGCCGCCGACACGGCAGAGCCTGCGGCCGGTGACGGCAGGAGAACACTCCGGCGGCCTACGCCGGAGTGACCTGCATGAACCGTCGCACGTTGTCGTCGACGAAGATATCGCTGGGACGCAGCGGCCGGGTCAGGTACAGACCGTCAAGGCTCGTCAACCGGCTCAGTGCCACATAGGTCTGGCCGGGGCTGAAAACCCGGGCGCCCAGATCGATGACGGCACGTTCATAGGTGGCGCCCTGAGATTTGTGGATCGTCACGGCCCAGGCCAGCCGCAACGGAAACTGGGTGAACTCAGCCACCACGTCGCGGCTGAGCTTCTTGGTGGCGGCGTTGTAGGTGTATTTGTACTTCTCCCAGACCGTCGGTTCCACCTCGTGCACGTCACCGTCGATGTCCACGAAGACGGTGGATTTCACCTTCACGACCGTGCCGATACTGCCGTTCACCCAGCGCGGGCCGCCGTCCAGCGGGGAATCATTACGCAAGAACATCACCTGGGCGCCCACCTTGAGTTCGAGAACCTCATCGGCGGGAAAATTGCGCCCGCCGAAGTCGCCGGCTACATCCGCCTTGGCGGTGAGCGATTTGCCGGTGAGTCGTTTGAGCGCCGCCGCGTTGATGCGGTTCACGGAATCGTTGCGGGTGGCGAGGGTGATCACGCCCTCCGTGGGCGGGGTGCGCGCCCCGGCGCCGTTGAGGGCACCGCCGATCTCCGGGGTGACCTGCCCGTGCCGCACCGCGTTGAGCATGACCTTGAAGTCGTTGTCGCGCTGGCGGTGAATCTCGGTGAGCTCAAAGATGCGCAGCTCCGCCTCCGACCAGACCTTGGCGTCGAAGAACCACATGGACCGGTAGTGGTCGGCGAAATAGGCCCGTTCTTCGAGGCTGCCGGGAACGGGCGCGAGCTGGTAGGGGTCACCGAACAGCACAATCTGCACACCGCCGAAGGCGTCATGCGGGCGCTGCCGGGCCTGACGCAGGCTGCGGTCGATGGCGTCCATCAGATCGGCGTTGACCATGGACACCTCGTCGATGACCAGGGTGTCGATGGTGTTGAGCAGCTTGCGCACCTGGTCGTTCTGGTCGATCGGGTTGTCGGCGATCACGCCGATCGGCAGCCGGAACAGGGAGTGGATGGTCTGGCCGCCCACGTTCAGGGCGGCGACGCCGGTCGGCGCGGCGATGACGATCTGCTTGTCGGTGTTCCAGGACAGGTGGTTGAGCAGGGTGGACTTGCCCGTTCCGGCCCGCCCGGTCACGAAGATGTTCTGTTTGCTGCCCTCAATGGCGGCGAAGATATCGGCCTGCTCACGCGAGAGTAACAGCTCAGACACGGGGACACTTTCACTCGGGGGCACGGACATTCCACTGTAGTCGCCCCCGTAAGCTAGCGACGTGACTATCGGGGGCCAGACACTGCAATCGACGCCAAGCCACAGGCGCAGCGCGGGGGCGCCGGAGGCGCGCCCGGGCACGGTACGACGCCGCACCCTGCGCGCCGTGATCGGCACGATCGTGGTCGCGGCCCTGCTCGGCGCCGCCCTCATGACGGCGGTGGGTTCCCTCAACCGCAGCGTCTACAGCGCGGGCGGTTTCGTCGAGCAGTACCTCACCGCGCTCGCCCGCCAGGACGCCGTCGGCGCCCTGGCACTGGACGGCGTGTCCCCGAGTAGCGCCGAGCTGGCCGCCGCCGGCCGGCCGGCCGACCTGTCCGAGACGCTGCTGCGCGCCTCGGTGCTGGGCACCCTCACCGACATCGAACAGGTTTCCGACGAGCAGGTCTCCCCGGGCCGGCACCGGGTCGTGTACGAATTCACCCTCGGCGGCGAACGCGACAGCATGGAGTTCCTGGTGCAGAGCACCGGCACCTTCGCGGGAGTCTTCGACCGCTGGCGTTTCGAGACGAGCCCGCTCGCGGTGCTGCAGGTCTCCGTGCTGCAGGAGCGCCTGTTCACCGTGAACGGTCTCAACCTCGACACCCGGGTGCAGGCGGCGCCGGATGCCCCGGCGACGTTCTCGACACAGGCCAGCTACCTCGCCTTCGCCCCGTCCGAATACCGTCTCAGCCACGACTCGGCCCTGCTCACCGCGGAGGAAACCACCGTCGTCGTCTCGGATTCGGGAACCACCGAGGTGGCCGTCAATGCCCTGCCCACGGAGCTGTTCACCGCCAAGGTGCAGAGAGAGCTGAACAGTTTTCTCGACGCCTGCAGTATCGACGAGGTGCTCAAACCGTCGAACTGCCCTTTCGGCATCACGATCAACGACCGCGTTCTGGGGGTGCCGGACTGGTCCATCGACGAGTACCCCGACGTGGTTCTGCACGCCACCACGGATGCCTTCGAGATGGATTCGTCTACCGGGCAGGCCCGGATCCGGGTAGACGTGCAGTCGCTGTTCGACGGCGAGCTCAACACCCGCGACGAGGCGGTGTCGTTCTTCATGGGGCTGACCGCCACCGTGCAGCCTGACGGCAACCTGGCCATCCAGCTGCGCTGAGCCGCCGCGCGAAACGCTACGAGGACTGGCGGTCGTGTGCGGCGAGTCGGGCGAACCGCTCGTTGTACTCGGTCAGTTCGGCTTCATTGGTTCGGTCGGCGTTGCGGTCGAGGCGTTTGGTGACCTTCTCGTCGTTGCGGCTCCACTGAATGGCCACGATGACGGCCAGCGCTATCGTGGGGATCTCGCCGACGCCCCAGGCGATACCGCCACCGAACTGCTGGTCCGCGATCGCGCTCAGACCCCAGTCCCGGCCCATGGCGCCGTACCAGTTGGCCAGCAACAGCCCTGACCCCATCATGAGGGCCAGTCCGAAGAACGCATGGAAGACCATCGTGCCGATCAGCAGCAGCAGCCGGAAGGCGTACGGAAGCCGGTAGGGCACCGGGTCGATGCCGATCAGCGACTGCACGAACAGGTACCCGGTGATGAGGAAGTGCACCGTCATCCAGAGGTGCCCGAGATGCTCGGTTGCGGCCCAGCTGAACAGTGAGGAGTAATAGAACACGTAGAGCGAACCGGCGAACATACCGGCAGCCACGAGCGGGTTGGCGATGATGCCGGCGAACTTGGAGTGCACCGCCAGGAGGATCCACTCCCGGGCCCCCCGGCTGCCGTCTTGCCGTTTGAGAATGGCGCGGGAGGCCAGTGTCACCGGCGCCCCCGGCACCAGGAGCAGCGGAACGAGCATGGTCAGGGCCATGTGCATGAGCATGTGGCTGGAGAACAGGTAGGTTTCGTAGACACTCACTCCACCGCTGGTGAGGTAGAAGAGGATGACCAGCCCGAGCACCCAGAGCACGGCGCGGTAGGCCGGCCACGCGTCGCCGCGGCGACGCAGGCGCCAGACGCCGGCGAGGTAGAAGAAGATTCCGAAGGCACAGAACAGCGCCCAGGCGAGGTCGAAATCCCACTCGGTGAAGTAACGCGCGTAGGTCAGCTCGGGCGGCAGCAGCTCACCGGTGAGCACCTGGGCCGGGGTGGAGACGAGCAGGTCTGCCGGCACGACCTCTTCGATCGGGGTCGCCGTGCGTGCCAGCGCCGCGGCGACTCCCGACGCGATGCCCATGAAAGTGAGTTCCACCACGACGAGCCACCAGAACCAGCGGCCAGGGCCGGTCGCAGCCGGAGCGGACACAGCCGGGCCGGACGAAGCCGGGCCGGGAGCCGATCGACCGGCGCCGCCGCCCGACAGGGCGCGTGCGGGGGCCTGCGCCGGGCGACGCTCGGCCACGGCGGAGAGGGCTTTCACGCGGGTGATCGCGCGAATCTTATCGATGAAGAACCGGCGCTGTAGAACACCGAAACCGCCCAGTACGAGCAGGGCGATGATCTT
>JAWOHA010000089.1:0-39143 GCA_046496385.1 Cryobacterium sp.
AGGAACGACAGCACCAAGAGGCTGACGTTCACTATCGTGCACCACATGAAGAACTTGGTTAACACCTCGCGCCCATCCCGCCGGTCGAGGCGCGAGGCACGAGGCACGAGCGATCGAGACCTCGTGAGCCGACCTCGACCGGCGAAAGGGCGGGGCCGCATTAGGGTGAAAGCGTGACAGCTCCCGAACGCGCCGCCGTGATCGACCTCGAGGCGATCCGCCAGAACGCCCGCCGCCTGGTCGAGCTGGCCGCCCCCGCGCAGGTGATGGCCGTGGTCAAGGCCGACGGCTACGGCCACGGCGCCGAACCCAGCGCCCGTGCCGCCCTCGACGGCGGCGCGACCTGGCTCGGCGTGGCCCACATCTCCGAAGCTCTCGCGCTGCGCGCCGCCGGCATCGACGCTCCGCTGCTGGCCTGGCTGCACACCCCCGAGAGCGACTTTCACGCCGCCGTCGCCGCCGACGTGCAGCTGGGCTGCTCCGGCTGGGAGCTTGCCCCCATCGTGGCCGCGGCGACCGCGCAGAACCGGGTCGCCCGCATCCACCTGAAGATCGACACCGGCCTTGGCCGCAACGGGGTCACCCTCGCCGACCTGCCCGGGCTGCTCACCGACGTCGCCCGGCATCAGGCCGCCGGAAACCTCGAGGTCGTGGGCATCTTCAGTCACCTCGCCGTGGCCGACGAGCCCGAGCGGCCCGAGACCGACACCCAGCGGGCCGAGTTTCTCGCCGGCGTCGATCTGGCCCATGCGGCCGGCGTGCACCCCACGCTGCGCCACCTGGCCAACAGCCCCGCCATTCTCACCCGGCCCGACACCCACTTCGATCTGGTGCGCGCCGGTCTGGCGCTCTACGGCCTCTCTCCGCTGGTCGGGCGCACCCCGGCCAGCCTCGGGCTGCGCCCCGCGATGACCCTCACGACCCGCATCGCCAACTGCAAACATGTGCCCGCCGGGCAGGGCGTGTCGTACGGGCTGAACTACCGCACCACCGCCGCCACGACGCTCGCGCTGATTCCGCTCGGCTACGCCGACGGCGTTCCGCGCATCGCGACCGGCGGCCCCGTGCGGGTGAACGGCACGACCTACCCGGTGGTGGGCCGCATCGCCATGGACCAGATGGTCATCGACCTCGGCAGCACGGCGGCTGAGTGCGTCACCGGCATCTCGGTCGGCACCGAGGCGGTGCTGTTCGGCCCGGGCCAGAACGGGGAGGCCAGCGTCGACGAGTGGGCCGCCGCGGCCGGCACCATCAACTACGAGATCGTCACCCGCATCAGCGGCCGGGTGCCCCGGGTGTACCGCAACGCCTGAAGCCGCGCCCGTCACGAGCAGCGCGGGGGCGCGCGGGCGCGCGCTGCTACAGCCGCAGCCGTCCGGCCCAGCGCTGCGCCTTCATGGCCAGGTGCAGCTCGAGGCGCACCGCGCCGTCGAGCGGGTCGACCCCGATCAGCGCACGGATGCGCACCAGCCGGTTGTACACGCTGGTGCGATGCAGGTGCAGCGCCTGGGCGACCCGCACCACCGACCCGGTGTCGTAGAGCAGTTCCAGAACGGGAACGAGCTCGCCGTTCCGGTCCGACTCCTGCAGCTCGGCGAACAGAACGGATCCGGCCCGTTCGTCTGACGCCACGGTCCTGAGCCCGCCGGCCCGGAGCCCGCCGGCCCCGACCGCAGTCGGTCCCGCCAGATGCTGGTACACGCCGATGCCGCGATAGGCCACCACCCCGCCGAGGCGCTCGTCGACCCAGGCGGCCTGCACCGCATGTTTGCTCTGCGCGTAGGCATGCGCGAGGCGGCGCAGGTCGCCGAACGGTTCGCTGAGGCCGCAGAGGTCGGGCTGTTCGGGGTGCGGCCCCCGCCGGGACACCTCCACGCCGAAGCGGCGCAGTATCTCGGCCGCCGCCACATCGGTCACGTCAGCGCGCAGCAGCAGCACCGCGTGCGTGTCGGTGCCGGCGGCGAACAGCACGCCGGGAATGCCCACCGTGGCTTCGAGCGCCGACAGCCGCTGCAACAGGTCACGTTCCAGCGCCTCCCGCTCGGCACCGCGGCTCTGCGCGACCGCGGCCGCCTCAATGCCGGCACGCTCCACGAGCGTGGCCAGCCGCCAGGGACCGCGACCGCGCACCGCCGGCCAGCCGAGCAGGGCGTCGAGGGCATGCGGCTCCCCCGCGCAGGCGGCCAGAAACTGGGCGCCCCGACCGCGCGCTTCATCGGATTCCGCGAAGGTGCGGGTGAGCAGCAGCTCGGCGAGGGCGTCGAGGTCGGCGCGCACGGCGCGCAGCTCGGTGAGGATTCCGGCCGCGGACGGCTCCTCGGCGCCCTGCAGCACCCAGAGATAGCCCACCCGAAAGCCGCGGGCCAGCAGCGGCACACAGACCCGGGCGAGCATGCCCAGCTCGGCATTGGCCGGAACCGGCACCGGCCGCACCGCCGCGGCGATTCCGTGGCTGAGCTGCCAGGCGCTCACATCGGGCGGAACCACCTTGGTGAGCAGAAAATTGGTGCGCACCCGGTCGACCGCGTGCTGGTGGCTGCTGTAGGCCAGCAGCATGCCGTCGAGGTCTTCGAGCGAGAGACCGCGGCCCAGCCGGTCGGCGATCTGCGCGACCGCTCGGTCCAGGCTGGCGGCATCCATACCTCAGTGTAGAACGGCCCGCCGGCGGCGCCGGGCACCCACCGCGTACGAACGATCGGCGACACTTGCCGCGTTTTGACTCGACAGCTGTCGAGCGCAACGTCGACGGATGCCGCCCAGAGGGGGCCGGCGCCCCGCAGCCTGCCCCGTACCGGCCGAACCGGCGCCGAAAACGGGGCTTAGCGTAGGGTGTCGCCCGATCCGGACGATTCCCGCACAACACCCATCCGAGGAGTCACCGTGATCATTGGCGTACCGACCGAAATCAAGAACAACGAATTTCGCGTGGCCATCACCCCCGCCGGAGTGCACGAATTTCAGCTGCGCGGCCACACCGTGCTCGTGCAGGAGGGCGCCGGCGCCGCATCCGGCTTCACGGACGCCGTGTACCGCACCGCCGGAGCAACCCTCGTGGCCACCGCCGCCGCAGTGTGGGCGCAGGCCGACATGGTCATGAAGGTGAAAGAACCGATCGTTGCGGAGTACGTGCACTTTCGCCAGGGCTTGGTCCTGTTCACCTACCTGCACCTGGCCGCCGAACCCGAGCTGGCCACCGCGCTGCTCGAGGCCGGCGTCACCGCCATCGCCTATGAGACCGTGCAGAAAGCCGACCGCTCGCTGCCCCTGCTCGCCCCGATGAGCGAGGTCGCCGGACGCCTCGCCGTTCAGGTCGGCGCCCAGTCGATGACCCGCCCCGCCGGCGGACCCGGCGTTCTGATGGGAGGCGTGCCCGGAGTGCGTGCCGCCAAGGTCACCGTGATCGGCGCCGGCGTCGCCGGCTCCAACGCCGCCGCCATGGCGATCGGTATGGGCGCCGACGTCACCATTCTGGACATCAACATCGACCGGCTGCGCGAACTCGACGCCCAGTACGCCGGCCGTTTGAAGACCCTCGCCTCGAACGCCTACGAGATCGACCGCGCCGTGACCGAGGCCGACCTCGTGATCGGCTCCGTGCTGATTCCCGGCGCGAAGGCCCCCAAGCTCGTCACCAACGAGCTGGTCTCGCGCATGAAGCCGGGCTCCGTGCTCGTGGACATCGCCGTCGACCAGGGCGGCTGCTTCGAGGGCACCCACGCCACGACGCACGAAGATCCCACCTTCGCCGTGCACGGCTCGATCTTCTACTGCGTGGCCAACATGCCCGGCGCCGTGCCGCAGACCTCGACCCTCGCCCTGACGAACGTCACCCTGCCCTACGCTGTGTCGATCGCCGACCGGGGCGTGCGATTCGCCTTCGAGCGTGACGCCGCCCTCGCCGGCGGGCTCAACATCGCCGCCGGCCGGGTCGCCAATGCCTCGGTGAGCGTCGCCCTCGACCTGCCGCTGGCACACTGGACCGACCTCGTGACGGATACGACGGCGCTCGTCTCCGCCTGACCTCGCCTGAGCCCCGTTTCGCGGATCGGCCCACCCGGTCTCGAGACGCGGGCGAAGAGCTTGCCCGCTCCTCGACCAGCGGGACAACTCCGCTGGTCGAGGCCGAGCTTGCGAGGATCGAGACCGCGCAGGACGCCCAGGACGCGTCTTCAGACTCACCACGAGTCCGAAGATCGACTTACGGGGTCTCGATCACCGTCAGTGCGTGAAGTGTGACTCCTGCAGCTCGAACACCGGAGTCTCGAGACCCTCCATGCGCGCCTTGATCTGCAGCGCGAGATAGTGCGAGTAGTGCCGGCTCTGGTGCAGGTTGCCGCCGTGAATCCAGAGTTGCTGCACATTGGTGGGCTTCCACATGTTGCGCAGCTCCCCCTCCCACGGCCCCGGATCCTTCGGGGTGTCCGAGCCGTAGCCCCAGCAGCGCCCCACCTGGTCGGCGACTTCGGGTGAGACGAGGTCGGCGAGCCAGCCGTTCATCGAGCCGTACCCGGTGGCGTAGACGATGAGGTCGGCCGGAAGCGTCGAACCGTCGTCCATCACCACCGACTCGGGCGTGATCGACGCGAGCTGACCCGACTTCACCGCCACCCGGCCATCGATCAGCAGCTGTGACGCGCCCACGTCGATGTAGTAGCCCGAGCCGCGGCGCAGGTACTTCAGAAACAGGCCGGAGCCGTCGGCACCGAAATCGAGGTCGAACCCGACCGCTTCGAGCTGGGCGTAGAACTCCGCGTCACGCTCGGCCATCTGTTCGTAGACGGGAATCTGCGCGGCCGGCAGAATGCGGTAGGGCAGCGACGCGAACAACAGGTCGGCTTTCTCGGTGGTCACCCCGTTCGCGAGCGCCTGCTCGGAGTACAGCCCGCCGAGGGCGAGGTCCATGAGCGCCTCGCTGCGCGCGATGTGGGTGGAGGAGCGCTGCACCATGGTGACCTCCGCGCCGTTCTCCCAGAGGTCGGCGCAGATGTCGTGGGCCGAGTTGTTCGAGCCGATCACGACGGCCTTCTTGCCCGTCCAGTCCCCGCCGCCGGCGTGCTGAGACGAGTGGTGCTGCTGCCCGGCGAAGGTGTCGGCGCCCTCGAACACCGGGGTGTTCGGGTACCCCGAGACGCCGAGGGCGAAGACGATCTGCTTGGGCCGCAACGTCACGGGTTCGCCCTCGCGCACGACCTGCACCACCCATTCCTGGGCGGCCTCGTCGAAGTGCGCCTTCGTGCACTCGGTGCTCGACCAGTAGTTCAGCTCCATGATGCGCGTGTAGTGCTCAAGCCAGTCCCCGATCTTGTCTTTCGACGCGAAAATCGGCCAGTCCTCGGGAAACTTCATGTACGGCAGGTGGTCGTACCAGACCGGGTCGTGCAGGTGCAGCGACTTGTAGCGGTTGCGCCACGAGTCGCCGGGCCGGGCGTTCTTCTCGATCACGATCGTGGGCACACCGAGCCGGCGCATCCGCGCGGCCAGCCCGATGCCGCCCTGGCCGCCGCCCACGATCACGCAGTACGGCTGCTCGTCGTAGCCGAGCCGCGCCTCGCGCTCCTGCTTCTTCTCGAGCCAGGACTTGCGCCCCTTCTCGATCACGTGTGAGACGCCGGTTTCGCGGGAGAAGTTCTTCTTCTCCTCGAAGCCCTTGAGTTCCTGCATGGTGGTGAGGATGGTCCAGCACTTGCCGTTTCGCAGCCGGAGATGCGCGTAGCCGCGGGCCTGCGCGGTCTCGAAGTTCACCCACGCCTCCGTGTCGGCGGCGTCTCCGGTGGCCGGTTCGGCGAGCTCCCAGCCGCGGGGTTTGACGCTGCCGAGGGTGGCCGTGAGCATGCGTTCGATGTCGGCCTTGCCCTCGAGGGTTTTGAGGTTCCACGTGAACGAGACGAAGTCGCGCCAGTAACAGTCGTCGTCGAACAGCTCGAGGGCGGCGGTCACATCGCCGGCCTGCAGGGTGCGGTCGAGCTCGGCAAGCCAGGCCTGCACGATATCGCTGGGTGATTCAGTGCTGCCGGGTGCTTCAGTGCTGCTGGGTGCTTCAGGCATATTCACTCCTTTGTGTGTGCGCTGATCGGAATCCAACCGGGCCTCGACGGTACTATTGCCCCATCATGCAGGTCCGGGCGTGATTCACTACTCACCAGTACACGGCCTCGAGGGTTACAAAGGCGTTACACCCTCGGTTGGCTGGAATCCGTCGTGACGCGAAGGAGACAGCGAATGGCACGGTCCTTCTCCACAGAGCCCTCGGGCCTGCGATTCTCGTCGCCCCTCGAATATGAGCGGATGCTGCGCGCCGCGCACGAGAAGACCCTGGCCGGCACGCCCCAGCCCGACATCTCCGCGGACGTGCAGCGGTCCTGGCGACGCTCCCTCGCCGCCGGCATCAATCCCGACGCACACCTGCCTCGGCACCTGCACGAGGTGAGCGAGGTCGTGTCGCTGCGCCGCGCGCATGTTCTGCAGGCGGTGATGCCGGCTTTGAGCGAGCTGCTCGCCGACGAGAGCGTCGACGGGCAGCACCTGCTCGTGATGGCCGACGCCACGGGTGAGATTCTCTGGCGGGTGGGCAGCCCGAACGTGCTGCGCCGGGCCGACACCCTCGAATTCGTCGAGGGCGCGGACTGGTCGGAGACCGGCATCGGAACCAACGCCATCAGCGAAGCCGTGATCAACGGGCGCACCGCGCAGCTCTTCTCGGCCGAACACCTCGTGCGCACACACCACGAGTGGGTGTGCACGGCCTCACCCATTCGCGACCCGGCGACCGGGGTCGCGGTGGGGGTACTGACCGTGTCGGGTCCGCTCAACACGGTGTCGGTCGACAGCGTGCGCATGGTGCAGGTCGGCGTGCGCCTCGCCGAGGAGCTGCTGCGCACGCGGTCGCCCGAACCGCGCCCGCTGCCCGCACGCACGCCGGGTCTGGTGGCTCTCGAACTGCTCGGCGGGTCGCCCGCGGTGGTGCGCTCCGACGGCGTGCGCCTGCCGCTGTCGCTGCGCCGCGCCGAGATCCTCGCCCTGCTCGACTCGCGCACGCGCGGCTGGACCGCCGACGAGCTCGCCTATGAGGTGCACGGTGAGACGGGCACGGCCTCCACGATTCGGATCGAGATGCATCGCATCCGATTGATTCTGGGCAGCCTGCTCGAGTCGGGACCGTACCGGCTGGCTCCCGCGGCGCAGGGGATGTCAGACGTGCGGCGGGTGCTGCGGCTCGTGCGCGAGGGACAGGTGTCGGCCGCCCTCGCCGGGTACACCGGGCCGTTGCTCGAGCGTTCGACCGCCCGCGCGATCGAGCCGCTGCGTGCGGAGCTCACGGCCGCGGTCGGGAGCCTCGTGCGGGTGAGCGGCGACGCCGACCTGATTCGCCGCTGGTGCGCCACCGAGATGGGCTGCGGCGACGCTGCCGCCGTGCACGAACTCGGCCGTCTGACCGGCCTCGCCGACCCCGGATACCTCGCACTGCGCGCCCGGCTTGAGCGCATCGACCACGAGACCGGCGCACGCTGCGCGCCTAGGGCATGACCGCGCGCAAAATCTCCAGGACCGAGGGGCCGAGCGGCCAGGTGGGCAGAAACGGCAGCGCCAGCCCTGCCAGCACCAGCGCCATGCCGGCGCCTCCCCATTCGCGGCGGCGGCGGCGGGCCCCGGACACCTCGTCGGTGAGCCGCAGGTAGCGCTCGCGCAGCGCGTCGGGTTCGATGCCCGGCTGGGCGTCCCAGATCTCGGGGTCGTCGATCAAGAGCACGAGCGCCCGGCGCTCGTCGGGGCCGAGCAGGGGAGGAAGGTCGAGCAGCCAGCGGCGCAGATCGGTGGCGCCCAGCACTTTCACCTGGGCGGGCCTCTCCCTGACGGTGATGCTCCGGGTCTTCACACACACGACCACCGGGCGAACGGATGCCCGCAGCGGGGTGAGGTCACGCAGCACCCGGGTCAGGCGCAGCGCATCGAACTCGGCGTCGCGAATGTAGGACTTCTTCACGTTTCCGACCAGCATCACACGGTGGGCGACAAGGACCTTCTGGCCCACGTGGGTGCGGGTGGTGATCGCAAAGATTCCGGCCGGACCGACCAGAAGGTGATCGACGCCCCGGTCCAGAACGGTTCGGGGCAGGGCATGAAAGACCGTCCACTGCCACGGCAGGTCCGCGAGCAGGCGGGCCACGGCCAGCTCACCCTGGGCCGCCTGAAACCAGGGCTCACTGTGCGCGCCCAGCGGCGAGCGCCCCACAACCCGGCCCAGCCATGACCGCGGCTGCACGAGGTCCTGCTCGAGGAACAGGACCTCCATCACAGACTGAGCGGGCAAACGCTGCCGCATGGTGTGTGTATGGGACATATTCCTCCTTCAACGCCCCGACTTTATCGCCCGCATTCCGGGTGGCGCATCCCCCTAATCAGGCGCTGGACAGGTGATTGCAGCCATCGGCCGACCGGCGATCGCAGCCATCGGCCGACCGGTGCCGGCTCGCACGACCGGTGTCAGCTCATACGCCGACCGCTCCCGTAGAGTTGTGGGGCCACGAGGCCGCCGAACGGGTCGTGGCACCGAAACGAATGCGACGCATGCCTGAGAATCCGACCACCCCAGCGCACCCGAACGATCCCGAGAGCCCCCGGGCCCGCCCCGGCCTGCGGCGCTGGTGGAACCGGCACGGCCCCGCCGGCCGCAGCCCTGCCGGACCACGCGGCACCGGCACCGGCACCGGCACCGGCACCGGCACCGGCACCACGCTGGCTGAGGTGCTGGCCGCACGCGAACTCGCCCTCAGCGGCATCCGTGAAGGGGTGATCGCCGTGAACGCGCAGGGTTCCATCACCCGCATGAACGAAACCGCCCGGTTGCTGCTGAACCTGCCGCTGTTCGCCGCCGGCAGTCGGCTGGGCCGGTTCGGACTGGACTCGGGCACGGTCGGGGTGCTCAGTTCGCACGGCGCCGCCGACCGCGATCGGGCCATAGCCGCCGCCGGCCGCATGCTCGTGATCAACCAGGTCACCGTGCGGTCCCGGCGGGGAACGCCCGAGACGGTGACGACCCTGCAGGACCGCACCGAGCTGGTGACGCTGCGGCTCGCCGGTTCCAGCCGTCCGGGCCCGATGCAGTTGCCCGCGCCCAGCAACCAGACGGCGGAGTTCAGCCACCGCCTGCACACGATTGAGGCCATCATCGCGCTGGGAACGGAATCCGACGGCCTGATCGACGCCATCTGCGCTGAAGACCGCGGCATTCTGACCGCCGTGATGGACCCGGCCGTCGCCGCACTGCTCACGCAGCGCACGAAGCGGGCTGCGTCACGCGGCGCACACCTCGCGCTCACCCCCGATTCGGCCCTGCCGCGCCTGGACCCCGCCACGAGCGTCGACGTCGTGACCGTGCTGGGCGCCCTGCTCGACAACGCCCTGGACTCCGTGGCCGGGTCTGCGGTGCGTCGCCTCACGGTCACGCTGGAATGCGTGGCGGCCGGCCCGACCGCGCCGCTGTCCGCGCGGCTGCTGGAGGTGCGCGTGTGCGTGCACGACACCGGCCCCGGCATCGCGGGCGGCCTGATCAACCATGTCTTCGAGATCGCGCATGTGGCGCCCACCCCGGTGCGGCAGCGGGCCGATTCCGGCGGTCTCGACACCGTGCAGCGCATCGCCGCCCGGCGCGGCGGCGCGGTTTCGTACCATCACGAGGATGGTGCGTCCTTCGAGGCACGGCTTCCGGTGCGCGCGATCGCCGCCGACCCCGTGCCCGGCCCGGCCTGAGCTGGGCCGGGTGATGCTCGGGCGTCAGCGTTCGATCAGAATGCCGTCTTCGTCGCTGTAGACGGTGCGCCCCGGAACGAAGCGCACACCGCCGAACTCGACGTCGGCGTCGGTGACGCCCGAGCCGGTCTTGCCGCTCTTGCGCGGGTTGCTGCCGAGGGCCTTGACCCCGAGGTCCATGCCGAGCATGGCCACCCGGTCGCGGATCACACCGTTGATGATCACGCCGGCCCAGCCGTTCGCCACGGCGAGGTCGGCGATCATGTCTCCCATGAGCGCGGCGCCCAGCGACCCGCCGCCGTCGACGACGAGCACGGCGCCCTCGCCCGGGGTGGACAGCAACGCCTTGAGCCGGGCGTTGTCCTCCCAGCAGGTGACGGTGCGAATCGGTCCGCTGAAGCGGGCGTGACCGCCCAGGTTCTGCAGCTGCAGCCCGAGCGACTGCAGCTCGTCGCCCCGCTCGTCGTACAGGTCGGCGGTCGCGATCATGAGTGCTCTCCTCGGTCGATGCGCCGGGCCTGTGATCGCCGGGCGCTGCTGAACAGACTAGGGCACCGGTCCCCCGCCGCCGGGCCGCCGAAAACAACCGGCGCAGCGAACAACCGGGCCAGCGAACAACCGGCGCAGCGAACAACCGGTTCAGCGAACAACCGGGGCAGAATGGGGCCATGGCCACCGACCCGACGCACAGCGCCTCCGAACGACACCCGGCGCGCACGCACGCGATCGTGCGCGGACAGGTGCAGGGAGTGGGATTTCGTTACTTCACCCAGCGACAGGCTCGCCGGCTCGGCCTCACCGGCTTCGTGCGCAACCGCCTCGACGGCAGCGTGGAGGTCGCCGTGCAGGGCCCGCCCGCCGCGGTCGCCACACTGCTGCGGTGGCTGCACGCCGGGCCGCCGTCGGCCGTGGTCGAATCGGTGACGCTCACCGACATGGCAGCGGATCCCGCGGCCGGGCCGGATTTTCAGATCAGGCACTGAGACGTCGGGGTGCAGGCCCGCCTCCGGGCCGCGGATGCCGACTCGAGCGCCCGCACCGACCGGTCAGGCGACCGCGGTCACCGAGTACAGGGCGGCCTGCTCCGGAGCCAGCAGAGGCGCTGGAAGCCCCAGCTCGGCGAGCACCGCGCCGCTGAAAACCGGCTCGGGGCGGGCGCTCAGCCACGGCGGCGCGGCATCCTGAACGGTGAGCGGCGGTGAGCCGACCGAAAGCGGCCGCACCCGGTACCGAACATGCGGGTGCAGGCCGGGAAACCGCAACGGTGCCGGCAGCGCCGAGCGGGGCGCAGCGAGGGCAATGGCGGCGAACACCGCCACGGTCCGGTCCGGCGACACCACCCCGTGCAGTTCGAGGGCCGCATCGGAACCATCGGCGTGCACCACCACACCGGCGTGCAGCAGCGGCCGCAACGCCTTGTACTGGCCGATCCACTCCGCGATGGTGGCGAGTTCCGTTGCACTGGCCTGGGTGAGGTCCCACTCGATGCCGGCGCTGCCGAACAGCGCCGTGACCAGGCGAAATCCGAGCGCGGCGGTGCGGCCGGTCGTGTGCGCCATCGGGGCGCCGAGGTGCCCGCCGAGGTATTCGGGCGGCACCAGCACGCTCGTGTAGCGCTGTATCTGTTGGCGCTCGAGCGGGTCGTTGGTGTCGCTGGTCCAGACCCGGTCGACTCGCTCGAGCACCCCGAGGTCGATGCGGGCACCCCCCGAGGCACACGATTCGATCTCAACATCGGGATGCGCGGCCCGCAGGGCGTCGAGCAGCCGGTAGAACGCGCCGGTCTGCGCGTGCACGGACCCGGCCAGCAGGTCCCGGTTGTGGTCCCATTTCAGGTAGGCGATCGGGTATTCGGTGAGCAGCGCGGTGAGCCGGGCGAGAATCCACCCGTACGCCTCGCTATTGCCGAGGTCGAGCACCCTCTGGTGGCGCCATTCCGGAGCGTCGCGACCGCCCAGGATCCACTCGGGGTGGGCCCGGGCCAGGTCTGAGTCGGCGCTGATCATTTCCGGTTCGACCCAGAGGCCGAAGTCCATGCCCGCTTCCCGCACTCGGGCGATGAGCGGATGCAGCCCGGCCGGCCAGGCCTCCGGGGAGACGAACCAGTCGCCGAGTGCCCGTCGGTCATCGCTGCGGCCGGTGAACCAGCCGTCGTCGAGCACGAAGCGTTCCACACCGACCCGGGCTGCGGTATCGACCAGGCGTTCCAGGGTGGGCAGGTCGTGATCGAAGTACACGGCTTCCCAGGTGTTCAGAACCACCGGGCGGGCGGCCGTGCGGTGCGACGGCCACCGGCGAATCCAGGAATGCAGGCGGTCGGAGAGCCCGTCGAGGCCGTCGGCGGAGTAGACGAACACCGCCCAGGGCGCGGTGTAGCCGTCACCGGGGGGCACGCTGACCTCCCCGGGGGCGAGCAGCTCGCCGACGCCGAGCACGACCGGTCCGAGCGCTGAGCTTTCGGCCCAGACCCGTTTGTCGCCGCTCCAGGCGAGGTGGGTCGCCCAGACCTCTCCGGTGCGAAAACCGAACCCGGGCGTGCCGGCCACGGTGAGAAACGGGTCATCGTGGCCGGGACGGCCGTGCCGGGACTCACGGCACCAGGTGCCGTGTCCGAGGTTTGTGCGCTGCGGTCGACGTTCGTGCGTCCACAGCCCGGTGAAGTCGAGAATCTCCCGGGCCCGGTCGGGCACCGGCAGGATCGTGTCGAGGGCGCCGAGCTCGAAGGGCGTGTCCCCCGTGTTGTCGAGGCGGTGCCGCAGACGCAGCACACCCTGCGGGGTGAACTCCAGTTCGGTCGTCACCGAGACGGCTGCCGCGTCGTCGCGCAGCTCGAACGTCACCGCGATCACGCCCTGGCTGCTGTTCTCGATGAATTCGAGGCTGCCGAGCCTGAAGCTCAGCGCGCCGTGCCCGCCGCCGGCCCGACGGTCACCGCTGCGAAAGCCGCTGACGCCGGGGCGGCCGGTCCAGCCTTCCCCGAGGGTGGGCAGGGCCGACAGCCGCAACGGCAGGTCGATGGAACTGGGCGCGATCGCCGGCACCACGGCATCCGCGATCTGGCGGAGTTGGCGCTGGTCGAGCGGCCCGAGGTCGGCGCCCCAGTGCACGAACAGGGGAACGCCCGTGCCGCGGGTGTCCAGAGCGAAGCTGGTGCCTGCGGCACGGCCGTAGTGGATCAACGGGTGTCTCCCTGTTCGTGCTGGTCATTCAGCCGGCACCGGGGTACACGGCGCGAGCGGGCGGAAAGTGTCTACCCTGACCCTATTCCTTGACGGGAATGGACTGTGCCTTGAGGGCGTCAATCGTGGATTTCTCCCCGCTGGTGAGCGCCTCCGCGAGCGTGCCCTGGCCGGTGACGGCGGCCTTGAACCCATCGGACACGTCGTTGTAGGTCTGGGTCATCGTCGGTCCCCAGACGAAGTCCGGCGACACCTCGCTGGAGGCCGCGGCGAAGACGTCGTAGATGGCCTGACCGCCGTAGAAGTCGACCCCTTCCTTGAGTACGGGCAGGTTGAGGCCCTCTTGCGCGGCCGGGTACAGGTTGGCGGATTCGTTGAGCATGGTGAGTGATTCGTCGGAGGTGTTCAGCCAGAGGGCGAACTGCGCGGCCTCGTAGGGGTGCTCGGAACCGGTGAAGACGGCCGTCGAGGACCCTCCCCAGTTGCCACTGGCCGCATCGTCGGTGTCCCACTGCGGGCTGGTGGCGACGGACCAGTTGCCGGCGGTGTCGGGCGCGCCACTCGCGATCGAGTTGGCGCCCCAGGCGGCGGAGTTCCAGGTCCAGGCGGCGCCGGTGTTGTAGGCGTTGTCCCACTCGGTGGTCCACGGCGGGGTGGTCGAGACGAGGTCGCGATCGATCAGGTCCTGCCAGTAGTCGGCGACCTTGGTGGACACGTCATCCGTGAAGTCGACCGACCAGTCGGTGCCGTCATTCTCGAACCAGCTGCCGCCGGCCTGCCAGACCAAGCCGGCGAACTGGTTGATGTCGCTCTGCGAGAAGTTGGTGATGTAGGCCCCGGTCGCGCGAACCTGTTCGGCCGCCACGGCGTACTCCTCCCACGTGGTGGGCACGGCGATGTTGTTCGCGGCGAAGAGGTCCGAGCGGTAGAACATCGCCATCGGGCCGGAATCCTGCGGAATGGCGTAGACAGCGTCGTCTTCACCGAAGTTGACCTGGCCCCAGGTCCAGTCGACGAAGTCGCTCTTCGCGTCGAGCACCCCGTCGCAGGCGGCGAGGTTGGTCAGACCGCTCTGAACGCGGAAGTTGGGCAGGGCGTCGTATTCGATCTGGCCGAGGTCGGGGGCGTTGCCCGCTTTGAGCTGATTGAAGAAGTTCTGGTACGTGCCGCCGTTACCGTTCGGTCCGGTCTGAACCGCAACCTGGATGTCGGGGTTGGCCTCGTTCCACACATCGACGACGTCTTCGATTCCGGGAATCCAGGATGTGAAGGTGAGGTTGACTTGACCGGTTGACGGGTCGCAGGCGCCGGCATCGGCGCCGCCGCTGGTCGACGAGCCACCGGTGGCGCAGCCGCTGAGTGCGACCGTCGAGGCTGTGAGCAGGGCAACGACGACCGCTCGTTTCGTTCGGGACATGGTGATCCTTTTCTTGGGAGGGTGATGGAGGGGAAGAGGGACGGGGAAGTGTGTGGGGGCACGCACGCCGGTCATTTCAGGCCGCCGGCGCCGAGGCCGTTACGCCAGAACCGCTGCAGCAGCAAGAAGGTGATGATCAGCGGGATGATCGAGAGCAGCGCGCCGATCAGCACGTAGCCGCGCAGTTCCGGGATCTGGTTGACCTGGGAATTCCAGGCGTACAGGCCGAGCGTGACCGGGAACAGGGTCTCATCGCGCAGCATGACCAGCGGCAGGAAGAAGTTGTTCCAGATGGCCACGAATTGGAACAGGAACACCGTCACCAGGGCCGGGGTCATCAACCGCACCGAGACGGTGAAGAAGGTGCGCACTTCACCGGCCCCATCGAGGCGGGCGGCCTCGATGAGTTCATCGGGCACACTCGCGGCAGCGTAGATGCGCGCGAGGTACACGCCGAACGGGCTGACCAGGCTGGGCAGGAACACCGACCAGAACGTGTTGGTGAGGTTGATCTGGCTGAAGATCAGGAACAACGGCAGCGCCAGCGCCGTCGCCGGCACCAGAACCCCGCCGAGCACGATGTTGAACAGGGACTCCCGCCCGGGAAAGCGGTATTTGGCCAGCGCGTAGCCGCACATCGCCGCGAGGATCGTGGCGATCAGCGCGCCGCCGCCGGCGTAGGCGATGCTGTTGAGCATCCACTTGAGGTAGACGCCGTCGCGGTAGCTGACCAGGTCGGTGATGTTCTCAACGAGGTTGAAATCGGCGAACCAGAGGGGGTTGGTGCTGGTGAACTGGGCACTGCTCTTGGTGCCGGCCACGAAGAGCCACCAGATGGGAACCAGGAAGTAGAGCGTGAAAACGGCCATGACCGTCATGGCGCTGACCCGGGAGAACATGCTCTCCCGGGGTCCGCGGGCGCGGGGCGGCCGCGAACGACGGGTGCGGCCCGCGGCGAGCGGCCCGGCGGTGGGGGTGTCGATGACGCGGCTCATTTCTCGTCCTTTCGCTGGGTGAATTTCAGGAACGCGAACGAGAGGATGAACGTGGCGAGGGCCAGCACCACGGAGAACGCGGCCGCCAGGTTGAAGTTCGGGATCGAGGAGGTCGAGTAGACCGTGAGGTTCGGGGTGAAGGTGCTGGTGACGGCGCTGCTGAAGCTGCGGAACACCTGCGGTTCGGCGAGCAGCTGCAGGGTGCCGATGATGGAGAAGATCGCCGTGAGGGTGATCGCCGGGAAGATCAGCGGGATCTTGATCGACCAGGCGATGCGCAGCTGGCCGGCCCCGTCAAGGCGGGCGGCCTCGTAGAGCTCGGCGGGGATGGCCAGCAACGAGGAGTAGATGATGAGCATGTTGTACCCCACGAAGACCCAGGTCACAACGTTGGCGATGGCCCACAGCACCAGATCGGCCGAGAGAAAGTTGATGTTGCTCGTGACAGCACTGAACGGTGACAGGCTCGGGGAGTAGAGGAATCCCCACATGATCGCCGCGATGACTCCCGGAACGGCATACGGAACGAAGAAGGCAAGCCGGAAGAAACGCTTTCCACGCAGCAGCGGAGAGTCCAGCAGCAGCGCGAACAGCAGCGCGAGACCGAGCATGATCGGCACCTGCACCGCACCGAAGGTCAACACCCGGGCGATGGATTCCCAGAACGGCCCGTTCTGGAACACGAGCACGTACTGGGTCAACCCGCCGAACACTTCACGGGCCTCACCGAAGGTGCCGTCCCGTTCGATCACGAGCAACGACTGGTAGATGGCATAACCGATCGGCGCCAGATAGAACAGCGTGAACAGAACACTGAACGGCACGACGAAGATCAGAATGGCCAGCGGGTGCTGCACGCGAGGCCGCGGGGGCCGCGGGGGCCGCGTCGGAGCATCCGTTCGCGGCACGGTTCGGGTCAGATCGACGGATGCGCTCATGCGGAGGGGTCCTCTCTGATGACGCGCACGGCTCCGGCCGGAACGCTGATGACGGCGGTGACCGGGGCGTCGGTGACCAGTTCGTGGCCCCGGGCGGGCACCGAGACCGGCCGCTCTGCGTGGTTGATCACGAAGAGGTAGCTGGGGCGCCCGCTGCCGGCGGGCGCCCGGCGACGCACCACCTCGACGGTGCCGTCGCTCTCGGGGCCGACCGGGGCCAGTTCGGCGTCTGCGGCGACCGTGCGCAGGGTGTCGCACAGCGCTGCGGGGTCGAGGGCCGTCGCGAGGTACCAGGCGGCGCCCGCACCGTGGTCATTGCGGGTGATCGCCGGTACTCCCGGCACCGGACCATCGCTGTACCGGTCGATGGTCGCGGCGCTCGTGGTGCGCAGCCGTTCGGTCCAGAGCGAGGCGCGAGCGCCCGACTCGAGGTGCACGCGGTCGCCGGGCAGCAGCGGGGTGAACTCCTCAACGGTGATGCCGAGAAGGTCGCGGAACGCGCCCGGGTAGCCGCCGAGGCGCACCCGGTCATCGTCGTCGACGATGCCGCTGAAGAAGGTGACGACCGCGTGGCCGCCGGCGGCGACGTAGTCGATGAGGTTCGCAGCCTGCCGGTCGGAGACCATGTACAGGTTCGGGGCGATCACGAGCCGGTAGCCGCTGAGGTCGGCGTCGGGCGAGACGACGTCGACGGTGTGGCCGAGCTGGTGCAGAGCCGTGTAGACGGCGTGCACCTGGTCGAGGTACCGCACCTCGTGGGAGGGACGAGACTCGCCATCGCCCGACCACCACGCCGGCCAGCTGAAGATCAGGGCGGCCTGAGCCTCGACGACGGTTCCCACGATCTCGTCCAGCCGGTTCAGGGTCGCGCCCAACTCCACGACCTCGCGCCAGAGCCGGGTGTCGGTTCCGGCGTGCGGCAGCAGGGCGGAGTGGAATTTCTCCGAGCCCTGAACGGATGCCCGCCACTGGAAGAAGCAGACCGCTTCGGCCCCGCGCGCCACGTGGGCGAGGGAGTTGCGGGTCATCTGGCCGGGGGCCTTGGCGAGATTGTGCGGCTGCCAGTTGACGGCGCCGGTGGACTGTTCCATCAGCAGCCAGGGCGCTCCCCCGGCCAGCCCCCGGGTCAGGTCTGCCGAGAAGGCCAGCTCGGTCGTGGGGTCGGCGAGACGGTGGTCGAGGTAGTGGTCGTTGGCCACGATGTCCATCTCGGGGGCCCAGCTCCAGTAGTCGAGGTTCTGGATATGGGCGGTGACCATGAAATTGGTCGTCACGGGTATGGTGCTGTGGCGGCGGATGATGTCGCGTTCGCGGCGGTAGTAGTCGAGCAGCTCGTCGGAGCTGAAGCGGTGGAAGTCGAGCACCTGGCCGGGGTTGCGGCTGGACAGGGTGCGCAGGGGCGGCAGGATTTCTGCCCAGTCACTGTAGCCCTGGCTCCAGAAGGAGGTGCCCCAGGCCGCGTTCAGGGCGGCGATGGTGCGATAGCGGGCCGTCAGCCAGCGTCGGAATGCCGCCGCCGAGGTGTCGCAGTAGCACAGCGCATTGTGGCAGCCGAGCTCGTTGGAGACGTGCCAGAGGGCCACGGCGGGGTGCCGGCCGTAGCGCTTCGCGACCCGCTCCACGAGGGCGAAGGCGCGGTCGCGGAAAACCGGTGAGCTCGGGCACCAGGCCTGGCGCCCGCCGGGGAAACGCCGGGTGCCGTCGTCGGCCACGGGCAGCATGTCGGGGTGCAGCGTGGTCAGCCAGGGCGGCGGAGACGAGGTGCCGGTGCCGAGATTGATGCGGATTCCGGCGTCGTGCAGCAGCTCGATGATCGAGTCGAGGGAGGCGAAGTCGAAGGCCCCGGAGCGCGGCTCCAGATGCGCCCAGCCGAAGATGTTGATCGCGACGAGGTCGACGCCGGCCTCGCGCATGAGGCGCACGTCGTGGGGCCAGAGATCGGGGCTCCACTGTTCGGGGTTGTAGTCACAGCCGTAGGCGATGCCGGGGTGGGTGAACACCGGCCGGGGCGCGGCGGTGCGGGCGGGCTCGGTGCGGGCGGGCTCGGTGTAGGCGGGCTCGGTGTAGGCGATGGCTGGGGTGTTCATGGTCTCTCCATCAGGGCGTGTCGGGCCGGCAACGTCAGTTCTGTGAACGTGCACAGAATGAAGAGCGACACCTCGTCAATGAGAGTCTGTGAACGTACACAGACTATTCAGAAGCCGCCGCGCCTGTCAAGGCCCCGGTTCGATACAGTCAGATGATGAGATTCCCATGGTGACCGTACCGGCCCGCCGCAAGCGCGCCACGATTCACGACGTGGCCGTGGAGGCCGGCGTCTCCCGCGGCACCGTGAGCCGTGTCATCAACGACGAACGCTACGTCTCGGCAGCGGCACGGGCCGCGATCGAGGCCGCGATCGAAAAGGTCGGCTATGTTCCCAACAACGCCGCCCGCAGCCTGGTGATGCAGCGTTCCCAGGCCGTGGGATTCATCGTGCATGAGCCGCATTCCCTGTTCCTGGAAGATCCCAACATCGGCGAAATCCTCCTCGGCGCCAACACCGCCCTCTCCCGCGCCGACTACCAGATGGTCTGCCTCATCATCGATTCCGACCGGGACACCGAACGCGTGGCCCGGTACCTCAGCGGCGGATTCGTCGACGGTGCCATCATCGTGTCGGCACGAGAGAACGACCCGATCACGCGCATCGTCGAGAAGCTGGGCCTGCCGACCGCCTTTGTGGGGCACCCCCCCGACCTGCACGATCTGCCGTTCGTGGGCATCGACAATCGCAGTTCGGCGCGCACGCTCACCGAACACCTCATCGCGACCGGTCGGCGGCGCATCGGCATGATCGCCGCCGCGCTGGATCGCGATTCCGGCGCCGACCGCCTCGCCGGCTTCACAGACGCCCTGGCTGATCGCTTCGACCCGACCCTGGTCGCCCAGGTGCCGCTCTACGCATATGCGGCCGGAGTGACCGGCATGCGGGAGCTACTGCAACGCGCCCCCGATATCGACGGCGTCTTCGCGGCCTCGGACGCCGTCGCTGCCGGGGCGCTCGAGGTTCTGCGTGACGCGGGCCGCAACGTGCCCGGCGACGTGGGCGTCGTGGGTTTCGACGACAGCGCCTGGGCGCGACGCACTCAACCCCCGTTGTCGACGGTGCGCCAGCCCGCTGCCGGGCTGGGCGCCGGGGCGGCCCAGCTCGTACTGCAACAATTGCGCGGTGAAGAGCCGCCCCTGGGCGGGCTGATTCTGGACACTCCGATCGTGTGGCGGGACTCGGCATGACGCGGCGACACGCGGCACGGGCCGCGAGGCTGGCGTAGCGTAGCTCTGGTGTGGCTCGTGAACGGCGAGATGAGAAGTGTGGGAGGCAGTGTGCGCAGAGCGTTCGGCACAGCCCGCCTGCTGCTCGCACTTCTCGGACTGGTCGCGTTGATCGGCTATTTCATTGTCATCCTCGGCGTCTCGGGGTTTGCGATCGGTTCCTACTTCAGCTATTTCACCGTGCAGAGCACCATGGCGGCGGTCTGCGTGTTTTTCGTCGCCGGGCTGATCGCCCTGAGAAGACCCACCGATCCGGCGTGGCTGGACACCCTGCGCGTCATGGCGACGACGTACATTCTGGTGTCGGGCGTGGTGTACGCCATCATCGTGTTGCAGGCCGCGAATGTGAACTATGACATCGAGGTGCCGTGGTCGAGCCAGGTGCTGCACTTCTGGATACCGGCGATGGCGCTCGTGGACTGGTTCGTCGACCCGAACAAGGCCCGGCTGCCGTGGCGTTACCTCGCCTGGGTGCTCGTCTTCCCATCGTTCTGGCTGGTCTTCACGCTGATTCGCGGCAACCTGGTCGGCTGGTACCCCTACTTCTTTCTGGACTCCCGCCAGGTGAACGGCCCGGGCGAGACCATGTTCTACTGCGCCATCGTGATGGTGATCATTCTGGGCATCGCTGCGCTGCTCACGAGTGCGACCCGGTTGCGTCGGCGCCCGTTCGACGACACCGGTCGGCGACCCTTTCAGCACCGGCTGCCGGTGGAACTCACCCGGCACGCTCCCGCCGCCCCGGAGCCGGAGCCGGTCGCGTCCGTTCTCACCGGCGCGGCGGCGCCGCCGGGGTGACCGGGCGCGGTTTCTGAACTGCGCCCGGGCGCCCGGCCCGCGCCCACGAGGCCGGTCCGACCGCGACGCTACGGCTCGGGCTCGGGCTCGGGCTCGGGCTCGGGCTCGGGCTCGGGCAGAAAAGGCTCCAGCCCGGACAGGGCCGCGCGAAGAAAAGCGGCGTCGCCGAGACCGCCGAGCCGGTCGGCGTTCTCGGCCGCGACCAGGCCCATCAGCACCGGTTCCCCGGTGAGCGGCATCAGGTTCACCCAGCGGGTGAAGTCGGGCTCGTCGCCGACGACGCTCCAGAGCACGGCATCCGTCTGCCAGAAGGCCTCGTCGAAGCGCAGCCAGACGGTGTCGAGCACCCCGACGCCGAGGTCGGCGATGGCCCGGCGGTGCCCGAACGGCAGCGCCGGAGAGAATTCCATGGCACCGGCCTGCAGCACGCCGAGCGGAATGGCCACGATGACCCGGTCGACCGAGACGGATTCCCCGGTGGCCAGACGCAGGCTCACCCCGGTCTCGCCGTAGGCGACAGCGGTGATGATGATGCTGGTCAGCACGTCGAGGCCGGTTGCGAGGTCCTCGGGGAGGGCGCCGAAGCCGCCCATGACGAGGTGCGGGGTCGCGGCGACGCCGACGGGATTATCGACCGTGCTGCCGGCGTCGCCGGCGGCGTACCAGGCGGAGATGCGTTCGGGGTCGGCACCGGTCGTGATCTTCAACCGGGTGTCGAGGGCGTAGTCCAGCCAGTCGGCGTCGGAGACGCCGGCGGCATTCTCGGCGGTGGAGAGGGCGCCGTTTCCGGAGTCGATGATGGCGAGTTTCAGGGACTGGTCCGCGGGCTCCGACGCGGCCCAGACCAGCGCGGCGGCCACTGCCTCGGCGCCGACCGAGGATTCCTGCACGACGGCACCGGCGCCGGTACGCACCTGCGGGTCGTTCGCGAGCTCTTCGGCGCTCACCCCGACGGCGGCCAGGTCGGCCAGCAGCGCGGCCTCGGCACCGCCGGCGTCGGCGGCCGGGTCGGGTACGGCGACGAACGCGGCGCCGAGCTCGATGGGAAAGGGCCAGTCGGCGTCATCGACCGTGTCGATGCGGCCGCCGATGCGGTCGCGGGCCTCGAAGACGACCACGTCGAAGCCGTCGTCGGCCAGTCGGCGGGCCGCGGTGAGACCGGCGATTCCGGCGCCGATCACCGCCACGCGTTCGCGGGGGGCGGCTCGGGCCTGCACCTCGAGCGCGGCGCGCACCCCGGATTCCCGGGCGCCCACCACGGTGCCCGGGGCGTCGACGGCGGTCGCTTCGCCGGCGAAGAAGACCCGGTCGACAACCGGTTCACGCAGGTCGGCGCGGTGCTGCGGGGTGGCGCCCACGGCGGGAAATGAGAAGGAGCCGCGCGCGAAGGGGTCTGCCGCCCAGTTGCTGCGGCGCATCACCGCGGGCCGGGGCACCCGGGTGGGGATGGGCGTGGGCGTTCCGGTGACCGATGGCGTGGGTGTGGGCGTGGGCGCCGGGGTCGTGCACGCCGTGAGCGCCAGCACCGACAAGCCCGACGCCGAGCCGAGCAGAAAAGCGCGCCGATTGATCATGTGATCGCCCACTGACGCGGTGCCGCACTGAACCAGGCAGCGGGACCGGTTGATCCTCTGCCATCCATGAGTCCAAACTACCCCAGCAGCAGCATCTCGCACAGCGCCCCGGTTCGGGTGTAGCGCGGCGCGGCTACGCCGGCGGCAGGAGAAACCCGTCGTCGAGCAGTGCGCGCACCTGCGGCAGCAGCTGGGTGGTGAGGGCCCGCTCGTCGGCATCGAGCAGTTGCGCGAGCGCCCCGACGATCGCCGCCACGCTGAGGTCGCCGTCACAGGCGCCGACCAGCGCGGCGAGCGCAGTGTCGAGAGAGACCTGACGGCCGAAGCCGCCGCCCTGGTGCAGGGTCATCAGCGCGGGGTCGTCCTGGCCGGGCCAGAAATGGCGCTCGTCGGTGACGTCGCTCGCCACGGTGAGGTGGGCGCGCAGCAACACGGAGTCCGGCGTTCCCGTCTGCCAGTCGTGGGCGGCCAGGCACGCCGCGAGGTGGCTTCCCAGCCCGGTGGGGTTGTGCCCCGGGGCGTCGGGCAACCGCTCCAGACGGCGCAGGTGCGGGCGGGGCAGGGCAGCGGCATCGGCATCGACATCCGCATCCGGATCGGCATCCGGATCGGCATCGGGAGCCGGAGCGGCGGGGCTGCGCAGCAGCAGGTAGCCGAAACCGACCCGGGTGACGCTGCGGGCACCGAAGTCGTCGAGCCAGGCGTCGTAGAGACGGTCGAAGTCGGCGCCGGGCCGGGTGCCGCCGTCGCGGATCCAGGTCTCGGCGTACTCGGCGGGCGACTGCACCTCACGTTCGATGATCCAGGCGTCGAGGCGGTCGGCAGGCTCTGCGGGCTCGAGCCAGCTCTCGAGGCGGGTGAAGGCATCGGTGCCGGCTGCTGCGGCCCCGGCCCCGGCGGCCGGCCCGCGGTACTCCCAGTTGCCGAGCAGCTGGGCGACACCGCCGGGGGTCAGGTGGGCGGCGGCGCCCCGCACGACGGCCTCGACGAGGGCGTCGCCGACCATACCGCCGTCGCGGTACTCGTAGCTCGGCACGCCCGGTGTGCGCGGGGTGATCACGAACGGCGGGTTGGAGATGATGTGGTCGAAGCGTTCCCCCGCCACGGGGTCGAAGAGGCTGCCGAGGCGAAACTCGATCGTGTCGATGCCGTTCAGCGCCGCGTTGAGCGCGGCCAGCTGCAGGGCACGCTCGGAGATGTCGGTCGCCACGACGTGTTCGGCGTGCCGGGAGGCGTGCAGGGCCTGGATTCCACAGCCGGTGCCGAGGTCGAGCACCCGGCCGGCCGGGGTCGGCAGGATCAGGCCGCTCAGGGTGCGACTGGCGCCGCCGATGCCGAGCACATGGTCTTCACCGAGCGCGTGCCCGAGGGCGAGCTCTCCGAGGTCGCTGATGATCCACCAGCTGTCGGCCCCGAAGTCGTCGAGAAAGCTGTACGGGCGCAACTCCACGAGCGGGCGCAGGAGGGCCGCGGGGCCGGCGGACGCAGCGGAATCGGCGAAATCGGCGTCGGCGTCGGCGGCGGCGACGAGCCCGAGCTGTTCCGCTCCGGCCACGCCGAGGTCGGGCAGGGCGTCGCCCAGCTCGGCGTGTGACACGCTGCGGCCGAGCACGAACAGGGTCGCCAGGGTGGCGGTGGGTTCGGTGCGACGGCGCGTGCGGGCGAGCGTGGCGAGCGCCCGCTCGGCCGGAACCCGCTGATTGCGCGCCAGGGCGGCATCCGCCTCGACGCCCCAGAGGCCGGTGAGGGCGGTCACCGAGAAATTGGCGGCGGTCAGGTCGGCGCGAAGCCGGTCGATCAGTACAGAAGTCATCGGTCTATTCAACTACGCCGACGCACCGGCACCGGTGATCAGGCCAGTGTGGCCGGCGTGGCCGGTGTGGCCGGTAAGGTTCCACGGGACGGGCGAACGAACCAGCGGGCGAACGAACCAGAGAGGGCGGCAAGAACGGGGAGACCGGCAACCTCGGGGAGAGTCATAGCGGCGAGGAAGCGGCTAGGTCGTTACGTCCATCGGGATGGCGGCGAACTCGCGCACGACCAGCCGGGGCGTGATCAACCGGTGCCGAGGTTCTGCCGACTGCGGGGCACCGTGCACCTTGCCGCCGAACTCGCCGGTCAGCAGCGCGAGCACTCCGGCGGCCACCTCGTCGACGGCCTGGTCGACGCTGGAGAGCCCGATCGCGGCGGCGACGGGTGTGTTGTCGTAGCCGGTGACCGGCACGCGCTCCGGGTTCGCGATCATCGCTCCGAGGGCCAGCGAGTCGCTCGCGCAGAGCACCGCGTCGACCTGGCCGACGTTCTTCCGCAGCTGCTGCATCGCCGCGGTTCCCTGGCTGACGCCGTCGATGGTGACGATCTCGAGCTCGGCTAACTCCTGCTCGGAAACGTCGCCGCGCAGGGTCATCGCCTCGTACCAGCCCCGTCGGCGCTCGTCTCCGGTGCCCGATGGGCTCGGCCAGCCGATGTAGGCGATGCGCCGGGCTCCGGCCTCCTGCTGCACCCGGGTAGCCTCGTGCAGGCCGGCCCAGCCGTCCACATCCACCCACAGGTGCTGCGGGTCGTTCATGTCGTCGACTCCCCACGGCCGCCCGAAGGTGACGAAGGAGATGCCGTGGTCGATCAGCCATTGGGTGCGCGGGTCACCGGCGAACGTCGACGTGAGCACGAAGCCATCGACATCCGCGCCGTCATTCAGGCGCTGGAATTGGGTGATCTCGTCTTCGGGGCTCGTGGCCGTGAACAGCAGCACGCGCAGCCCCTGGGCGTCGGCCTGCTCCGTCAGGGCGTGCAAAAACCGGTCGAGCACCGAGCCGGAGATGCTGTCGATCACAGGGTCCAGACGGATACCGATGGTCGAGCTGCGCCGGGTGCGCAGCCGACGGGCGGAGGCGTGCGGTCGATACCCGAGCTCCTTAATGGCCGCCTCGACCCGCTGGCGGGTGTCGACACGCACGATGCCGGGCGAATTCATCACATTCGAGACCGTCTGGCGGGAGACGCCGGCCGCGAGCGCGACATCCGTCACCGTGGGGAAACCACCCATACCGCTCCTGCCCCAAGCCTCTGCCGGACGCGCCTGCCTCCGTGAATTGAACGATCAAACACCGTTTTCATCAGAGTACCGCGCCGCGCCGGATCGGCTTGAACGCCGGGGCGCCGATATCGACCATCCGGCCCGGGCACCGACCGCTTCCGATCGGCGCCTGGACAGGGTATTTTCCGTTCCCCTCCCCCGTTCACCCCGATCCCCGGATAGACGTGGATTGGATCGTTCCAAAAAAAGTTTGATCGTTCAAATAGTTTCGACTATCGTGACATTTACACAAGCAACCGCGCATCGATGCGCGATACGAGGAGAAACCAAATGCAACGACGCAACTCCCGCTGGTTGATCGGAACCGGGCTCGCCGTGGCCGGCACCCTCACCCTCAGCGCGTGCGGTTCCGGCTTCGGCGACGCCGCCGACGCGAGCGGAGACCTCACGAGCGATTCCTCCCAGGGGCTCACCGTTCTGATCGGTTCCAGCGGCGACGCCGAGACGGCATCCGTCAACGCCGCCGTGGCCGCCTGGTCCGAAACCTCCGGCACCGACGCGAAGGTGAGCGTCGCGAGCGACCTCAACCAGCAGCTCGCCCAGGGCTTCGCGGCCCAGAAACCGGCCGACGTCTTCTACCTCTCGACGGATGCCCTCGCCGGCTACGCGTCGAACGGCTCCTTGCTGGCCTACGGCGACGACCTGGCCAACAAGGACGACTTCTACCCGAGCCTGATCAGTTCCTTCACCTACGAGGGCGAGTTCTACTGCGCGCCGAAGGACTTCTCGACCCTGGGGCTGGTCATCAACACCGACCTCTGGGCGCAGGCCGGGCTCACGGATGCCGACATCCCCACCACCTGGGATGAGCTCGCGGGCGTGAGCCGGACCCTCACCACCGACACCCAGGTCGGACTCGCCCTCGGCGGCGAGTACGCCCGACTGGGCGCGTTCATGGCCCAGGCCGGCGGCAGCCTGATGAATGAGGACAGCACCGAGGTCACCGCGAACAGCGCGGAGAACGTCGCGGGCCTCGAATACGCACAGACCCTCCTGAATGACGGCGTGATGAGTTACGCCAGCGAAATCGGCGCCGGCTGGGGTGGCGAGGCGTTCGGCAAGCAGCTCTCGGCGATGACCATCGAGGGCAACTGGATCACGGGTGCGATGAAGAGCGACTTCCCCGACGTGAATTACACGGTCGCCGAGCTGCCCGCAGGCCCGGAGGGCAAGGGCACTCTGCAGTTCACCAACTGCTGGGGCATCGCCACCGACAGCCCCAACCAGGTTGCCGCCCTCGACCTGGTGGAACAGCTCACCAGCAAGGACGCCCAGCTCACCTTCTCCGAGGAATTCGGTCCGATGCCCTCGATCGCGTCGGCCGCCGACGAGTGGAAGAGCGCCAACCCCACCCTGGTGGCATTCCTCGACGGCGCTGACTACGCCACGGGCGTGCCCAACGTGCAGGGAGCCGCGGATGTCGTGAGTGACCTGAACGCGCAGCTCGAGTCGCTGAAAACCGGAGACGCGCAAGCGATCCTCGATTCCGTGCAGAAGAACCTCGAAGCACTGCTGAAGTAGTCCTCCATGTCGACGCCTGCACGCACGTCTCGCCGCTCCGGTATCCGGGGCGGCGAGACCGCCTCGGGGTGGCTCTTCACCGCTCCGATGATCCTCCTGCTCGGCCTGTTCCTGGTCATCCCGGTGCTGATGGCCCTCTGGGTCAGCTTCTCCGACTGGAATGGCCGCGGCAGTCCCTTCAGCGGCGCCGTGTCGTTCGTGGGCATCGACAACTACTCCGCCCTGGTCGGCGGCGGCGGCCTGGCCGAACAGGACTTCGGCACGGCCCTGCGCAACAACGCCTGGTACGTCCTCCTGGTCGTGCCGACCCAGACCATGCTGTCGCTGCTGCTGGCCGTGCTGGTCAACCGGCAGATCCTACGCGGCCGTGGTTTCTTTCGCACCGCGTTCTATTTCCCGTCGGTGACCAGCTCGGTGGCCATCACGGTGCTCTGGCTGTTCCTGTTCAGTGCCAGCGGCGCCGTCAACAAGCTGCTGTCGTTCATCGGCGTCAACGGACCGAACTGGTTCAACGATCCCAGCGGCGTGTTGCACAACCTCCTCGGAGCGTTCGGTGTCAACACCGGCCCGGACGCCCTCACCGGCAACACGTTCCTCGGCATCTCCTTCTGGGAGTGGCTCGCCGGGCCGTCCGTGGCCATGAGCGCCTTCATCCTGATGGCGGTGTTCACCACGAGCGGCACGTTCATGCTGCTGTTCATCGCCGCGCTGCAGAACCTCAGCGGCGACGTTGTCGAGGCCGCCATGATGGACGGCGCCAACGGCTGGCAGCGGTTCTGGCGGGTCACCCTCCCCCAGTTGCGGCCCACCCTCTTCACCGTGCTCACCCTCGGCCTGATCGGTGCCTGGCAGGTCTTCGACCAGATCTACACCGGCACCCAGGGTGGGCCCGGAAAGACCACGCTCACCCCGGCCTATCTCTCCTATCAGGCCGCCTTCACCAACCAGGCCTGGGGACAGGGTGCCGCGATCGCGTTCATCCTGTTCGTGATCATCGTGTTCTTCACCCTGTTCCAGCGCTGGCTGCTGGCCGAACGCCAGGTCTCCGCCCGACGGATGCGTCCGTATCTGCCGCGCTCGACATTCGAAGGTTCGAAATGAGTACCAGGATGAGAGTCAGAGTGCGCACCGTCTCCCCCTCCCAGCGACTGCGCGCTCTGAGCCGGGAACAGCTGCCGACCAGCGCGGTCGCCGGCCGGTCGCTGCTCTACGCGACCCTGATCGTGCTCGCGATGATCTACATATCCCCGTTCCTGGTGCAGGTCGCCACCTCCTTCAAAACGGATGGCGATGCCGCCAGCAATCCCATGTCGCTGCTGCCGCAGACCTGGTCCACGGCCGCATACCAGAGACTATTCCTCAACTCGGACTTCCCGGTCTGGTTCCAGAACTCCGCCATCGTCACGGTCTTCGTCACCCTCGGCCGCGTCTTCTTCAACTCCCTGGCCGGATATGCCCTCGCCCGTTTGCACTTCCGGGGCCGCAACGTGATCTTCGCGCTGCTCATCGCCGTGATGAGCGTGCCCGGCGTGGTGCTGCTGATCCCGAAGTTCCTGGTGATCAACCAGCTCGGCATCTACGACACCTACGTGGCCATGATCGTGCCGCTGCTCACCGATGCCGCCGGGGTGTTCATCATGAAGAACTTCTTCGAGTCGATCCCGGCCAGCGTGGAGGAGCAGGCCCGCATCGATGGTGCCGGCACCTTCCGGGTGTTCTGGTCGATCGTACTGCCGATGGCCCGGCCTGCCCTGGTGACCATCATCATTCTGTCGTTCCAAGGGTCCTGGAACGAGTTGTCGCACTTCATCGTGGCCACCCAATCTCCCGAGCTGACCACGCTGACCAAGGGAGTCGCCTCGCTGGCGTCCGGGCAGCTCAGCCAGGGCACCCAGTACCCGCTCAAGCTGGCCGCGGCGGCGATCATGACCATCCCCGTCGCGGTGATGTTCTTCATCTTCCAGAAACGCATCATGAACACCACCGACGGGGCGGTGAAGGAGTAGCCCTCCTCCCCCTTCCCATCCCTCCCCTCCCATTTTTCCTCAGATCCTCACCACACCCCCCTGGAGTCGTACCTATGCTCGCTCACCCCGTACAGCCTCTGCTCCATGATTCCGCTATCGTTCTGGCGGCCCCCACCCAGGCGTGGTCGCGGTCCGACGGGCAGACGGACCAGCCCATCCACGGCCTCTATCACGCCGATACCCGGGTCCTCTCCGGTTGGACCGTGTTGGTCGGCGGCCAGACCGGCGAAGCGATCGGCCATGCCCAGAGCAACGCGGGTGTGGTCACCTTCACGTCGTTGCTGCGCCACCTCGATGACCGCACCGCCGACCCCCGGCTGCGGCTCGAGGTCACCCGCACGGTCACCGCGGGGCGCCTGACCGAGCGCATCGAGATCATCTCGGGACTCGAGCAGGCACTCGACACGACCGTGTCCGTGCGCCTGACGCCCGATTTCGCCGATATGCAGAATGTCAAAGCCGGCCTCGCGGGAGCGGCAGAGCGCAACGCGTTCGGGGGCGCTGACCTGCCCGCGGCACCGGATGTCGTCGTGACGGAGGCGAGCGAGGGCCTCCGTCTGTCGACCGGTACCGTATCGGCGCTGGTGCGTGCCGGCGGCGACGGGGTGCTGGGAGGGTCGACCGCCGAGGCCGACTCCGAGGTCACCGGCACCTGGTCGGTCACGGTGCCCGGGAAGAGCAGCGTCGCCGTGGAGTGGACCGTCGACATCGCACACGCGGCCACTGTGGTGCAGGCCGCGCCCGGGCTGCCGGAATGGTCCGCGGTGTCGGTGCGCTCCGGCGATGCGCGCCTGGGCCGCTGGGTGGCGCGCGCTCTCGATGACCTGACCGGTCTGCGGATGGCCACCACAACGAGCCCGGACGAGCCGTTCCTGGCCGCCGGCGCACCCTGGTTCTTCACCCTGTTCGGCCGGGACTCCCTGTGGGCGGCGCGCTTCCTGCTGCCGCTCGGCACCGAGATCGCGGGCTCCACGCTGCGCCTGCTCGCCCAGCTGCAGGGCACGAAGAGCGACACCGAGACCGCGGAGCAGCCCGGCAAGATCATGCACGAGCTGCGCCCCGACGTGTTCTCGATGCCGGGCGAGAGCCTGTCGCTGCCGCCGCTCTACTACGGTACCGTCGACGCCACCCCGCTCTGGATCTGCCTGCTGCGCGACGCCTACCGCTGGGGTCTAGCCGACTCGGAGGTCGAGGCGCTGCTGCCCGCGCTCGAAGCGGCCCTCGGCTGGATGCGCGACTTCGGCGACAGTGACGGCGACGGCTTCCTCGAATACGTCGACATCACCGGCCACGGCCTCGCGAACCAGGGCTGGAAGGACTCCGGCGACTCGATCCAGTGGCGCGACGGCACCCTCGCCGACGGGCCGATCGCCCTCTGCGAGGTGCAGGCCTACGCCTACGAGGCCTATATCGGCGGTGCCGAGCTGCTCGACGCATTCAATCGGACCGGCGGCGACGCCTGGCGTGCCCGTGCGGCCGCGCTCCAGGCCCGGTTCCGGGAGTCGTTCTGGATCGACTCGCCGGCCGGACGCTACCCGGCCGTCGCCCTGGACGCCTTCAAGCGCCCCGTCGACACCGTGACCAGCAACATCGGCCACCTGCTCGGGACCGGGCTGCTCTCCGAGGAGGAGTCCGCCCTCGTCGCCGCCCGGCTCGTGTCCCCGGAACTGAACTCCGGCTACGGCCTGCGCACCATGTCGACGGACTCGGTCGGCTACTGGCCGCTGAGCTACCACGGCGGCTCCGTCTGGACCCACGACACCGCGATCGCGATCGGCGGGCTGGGGCGGGCCGGTTTCGGTGCCGAGGCCGGCATCCTGATCGAGGGGCTGCTCGCGGCGGCCGAATCGTTCGACTACCGCCTGCCGGAGCTGCACTCGGGCGACGCATCCACCGCGGTTACCGCGGCGGTGCCCTACCCGGCCGCCTGCCGCCCGCAGGCCTGGTCGGCGGCGGCGGCCGTCTCTGTGCTCGGCACCGTGCTCGGCCTCGAGCCGAACCTGGTCACCGGATTCGTCACCTCCACCCCGATCCACCCCGCCGTCGTCGGCGACGTGACGGTACGCGGCCTCCGGACGCCGCTGGTCCCCGTTTCCTGAGGCTGACTCAGGAGGTCCCAGGAGGTCCCAGGAGCGGCGGCCGGCGAACTACAGCCAGCGCATGGTGAAGGCGCGGGCGAGTACGTCGTTCAGCGGCGGCCGGGCGAGCGCGCGCACCAGCGTGTTGCGGGTCGCCAGCCGCAGGCCGCGGGCCGGCTGCCCCATCGCCATGTTGAAGCCGGCCTGGGCCACCGCCACCCGCGCGGAGCGGCGCCGGCGCCGGTCGAACCGGGCGAGGGCCGCTGCCGCCTGCTCGGGCTGCCGCACCGCGCGGCGCAGCGCCGGCGCGAGCGCCACCCCGTCGAGCCAGCCGAGGTTCATGCCCTGCCCGCCGATGGGGCTGATCTGGTGGGCGGCGTCGCCGACCAGCGCGATGCGGCCCACGCTCATGCTGGCGGCGAGGTGCTGCCGCACGGCGAAGGCGCTCGCGGGGCCGAGCGGCTCGACCAGGTGCACGCCGGTGCGCCACCGGATGATGTCGGCCAGGTCTGTGCTTGTGGCCTGCTCGCTGAGCCGGTCGGTCATCGCGACCCAGCGCCTTCGACCGCCGGGCAGCGGGAAGGACTCCACCACCCCGCCGCGTTCGAAGTACAGCACCGCCGCGCGGTCGTGCGGGTCGCGGTCGTGCGACCCAGTCCGGTCAGTCCGGTCAGTCCGGTCAGTCCGGTCAGTCCAGTCAGCCCGGTCGTCGGGGTCGGCGAAGTCGCCCATCAGATACGTGGCGTCGGCGCCGGCGCCGATCGGGCGCCAGCCGATGCCGGCCGTGGTGCGCACCACGCTGCGGGCGCCGTCGGCGGCCACCACATAGTGGGCCCGCAGCGTGACGGTTGACCCGCCGGGCGGGACGCCGCCGGGCGCGCCCGCCCGGTCGACGCTGACCTCCACGTGGCCGCCGCAGTCCTGCACCCCGGTCACGGTGGCGCCCCAGCTGAGCGAGCCGGGGCTCAGCTGGGCCAAGCGCTGCCGCAAGAGCTGCTCGGTTTCGTTCTGCGGCAACGCCACCACGAACGGGTACTCGGGCGCGGCGGCGGCGAAGCTCATCGACCCCAGGGCGCGGTCGTCGCAGCGCACCTCGCCCGAGCGGATGCGCGCGGCCCGCTGCAGCAGATCGTCGGCGACCCCGATGCGGCGCAGCGCTCGCAGCGACGGCGGGTGGATGCCGATGGCCCGCGACCGCCGGCTCGGCTCGGTGCGCTGTTCCAGCACCTGCACGTCGAGGCCCTCGGCGACGAGCTGGCAGGCGAGCATCAGCCCGACAGGGCCGGCGCCGACCACCAGCACGTCACGCATCCGCGCCCCCGTGCCCGATCGGTGCGGCGGGCTCGATCGGTGCGGCGGGCCAGCGCAGCACATACCGGGACGGGTGCTCCGGCAGGACCTGCCAGCCCACCGGCAGGTCGCGGCGCAGTTCCGCCGGCGTGAAGCTGCGCCGAATAGAGGTGAGCCCGTCGGCGCGAATGAACGAGGAGCGAAAGAACGGCCAGGTGGCCGCGCCGAAGCCGAGGTAGGCCAGCCGGCTGCGGGCGATGTCGGCGTGCAGTGCCGTGCCGGCCCCCTCTTCGTTCGGCCCTGCCCCCACGAGGGCCTCGGAGTCGGCGAGCAGCCCGCGCAGCTGGTCCGCGTCGAGGTGGTGCAGCACGTGGTTGGAGACCACGAAGTCGAAGCGCGCGCCCTCGGCGACCAGTTCTGAGCTCAGCGCCGCCCGAAAGCTCAGCCCGCGCACGGCGGGCCGGCTCGCCGCCCAGGCGTGCGCGCGCGCATCCGGGTCGATGGCGGTCACTTCGAGGCGCAGCCCGTCGGCCGCAGCCCAGCGCACCAGTGCACGCGACAGGTCTCCGCCCCCGCAGCCCACGTCGAGCAGCGTCGTGAGCCGGGTCGTCGACAGCGCCGGGCGGATGCGGCGGCGATAGATGCCGTGCCAGCCCGACACGACGGCGTTCACCACCCGAAAATCCGCATAGGTGCGCGCGAGCATGACCGGATCGCAGTCGGCATCGTCCATGATCTCGACGGCGTCGACCGCCCGGTCACGCAGGTTCACCCCGGTCACGCTCACCCCACGGCGACGGTCATCAGGGCCGACTCCACGGTGAGGCCCGGGCCGAACGCCATGGCGCAGAGCCGGTCGTCGGCGGCGGTGTCGGGGGCCTCCAGAATGTGTTTCATCACGAACAAGACCGTGGCGCTGCTCATGTTGCCGTGCTGGCGCAGGGTTTCCCGCGACGGCACCAGCTGCGCTTCGCTCAGGCCGAGTTTCGCTTCGGTCTTGTCCAGAATGCTGCGCCCGCCCGGGTGGATCGCCCAGTGCGCGATGGCCTGGTTCACCGGTACCGGCCCCGGCACCGGAGCCAGCAGGGTGGTCACGACGCCGGTGCCGCTCGGCCCGGTCTCGGGCACCAGCGCCGGCGCCCGGCTCAGGGCGGGGTCGCGGGCGAACAGGGGGGCCAGGGCCGCTTCGATGTGTTCGTCGATGATGTGCGGCACATAGGTGCTCAGCACCATTTCGAAGCCCTCGTCACCGATCTTCCAGGCCATGTCGCCCTCGCCGACGGGGGTGATCACCGTCTCGAACAGATCGAGGCCCAGCGCCCTCTCGCCGGGGGCGAGGGCTCGGGCGCTCACGATGCCCGCCGCGGCGCCGTCGGAGAACAGCGACGACGCAACGATGGTGTCGGGGTCGCTCGAGGTGCGCAGGTGCAGCGAGCAGAGCTCGGCGCTCACCACGAGCACCACCGCGTTCGGGTCGGCCTCCACGAACTGCTTCGCGGTGCGCAGGGCCGGCAGTGCGGCGTAACAGCCCATGAAGCCCAGGTGGTACCGCTGCGTGCCGGGGTTCAACCCCAGTTCGCGCACCAGCATGTAGTCGGGCCCGGGGGCGTAGAAGCCGGTGCACGACACCGTCACGACATGGGTCACATCGGCGGCGGTGAGGTCGGGGCAGGCCTCAAGGGCTTTGCGGCCGGCCTCCACGAACAGGGTGGTGGCTTCGCTGATGTACACCTCGTTGCGCACCCGGGTGCTGGGCACCAGCAGCCGCCGGGTGACCGGGTCGAAGAACTGCGGGTCGGCGCCCGTGGCGCCGAGGTCGAGCTCCCGAATCACGGTGTGCCGGGTGTCGATCCCCGACACGTTGAACGAGGTGCTCACGAGGCGTTGGGCCAGCCGGGTGAGCCCGGGTTGCGCCGCGAACACGTCGCGTACCTCGTTCTGAATCAGAACGGTGGGCGGAACTGCGGTCTGAAGCGCTCTCAGCGTGACGGCCATGCCCCAGTGTTACACGCAGTTCGCCCGTTCACAGCCCTTTTTCGGGTAATTCTGCGCGGTCGGGGCAGGTCGACCGCGCGTCGTCACGCGGGGACACGGGCGCCGGGGTCATCAGGGCAGCCGGGCGAACAGCCGGGTTCCGGCGAGCGCCAGCATCGTGCCCATGGCCACAATGCCCGCCACGCCGCCCACGTAGGCCACGAGCATCGCCGGCGAGTCGGCGGAGGCCCGCAGCACGCTCACCAGCAGTGCCACCCCGGCCACCGCCCCCGCCGGCAGCACCACGAACACCAGCAGCCAGCGCGTCGCCGCGCGTCCCCGCCCGGGGCGCACCCGGGGGCCGGATGCCCGGCGCAGCGACAACACGGCCCCGGCCACGCACCCCCAGAACGACACCAGCAGCAGGGCGGCGACCACGTCGCTGGGCCGGTGCCACTGGTTGGCGAGGGTGGCGACGCCGGCGACGACGGCGAATCCGGTGCCGGCCGCGGCCACGACGGGGCGGGTGCGCGGGCTCGCCACCAGGAAGACCACGAGCACCGCGGCGGCGGCCACAGTGGTGTGCCCCGATGGAAACGAGTTGCTCGCATAGCCGTCGACGCCGAGGTCGGGCCGGGTCAGCAGCGCGTGTTTGAGCAGCTGGCTCGACAGCAGCGCCGCGAAGGCCGCCCCGAGGGCCACCAGAAGGGTCACCCCGTTGCGCCGCACCAGGCTGATCACCACGGTCAACGCCAGGCCGACCACCACCGAGACGGCCGGAACAGAGTCGAGCAGGCGCCGGGTGAACGGGGTCACGCTGCGCCATCCGTTTTCGGCGCCGTCGTAGGAGAGCTGGTCGACGAGCTGACCGGCGGAGCTGAGCACGAAGAAGACGTAGAGCGCGCCGAACAGCAGCAGGGTGAGCACGGCGGCGCCCAGGTAGCGCAGCGGTTGCGCCACGGTGAGGGTGTTCCGTGAAGTGCGCACAGTGGAGCTTGACACGACCGGTTCCGAGAATGCCCGGTATCGGCCCGATATCTGCCCGGTATCGGCCCGGTATCGCCCCGATATCTGCCCGGTATCGGCTCGGTATCGGCCCGGCGCATACCCGGCCGCCGGTCAGGACCGGTCGCGCACCCGGGCCCATCCCGTGCGCATCGCCGCCGTGAGCAGGCGCGGGTCGCCCAGTTCCCGGTTCGGCAGCACGCCGAGGGCCCGGTACATCGGTTCGGAACGCTGGGCGGGGATGCCGGCCAGGCCGAGGCACTCGGCGAGCTGTTTCGTGCTCACTCCGCCGCGCCGCCCCACGACCTCGTTCGCGCGCGCGGTCATCCAGACCAGGCATGCGGCTGCGCCGGCGAGGCCGGCCCTGCGGCGAAAGATGCTCGGGTCGCCGATCGCGACGCGGGCGATGAGCCGGCGGCAGGCAGTGCGCAGTTCGGCGTCGAAGAGGGCGTCGCAGGCGTGATCCGTGAGCGCGAGCACCGCGCTGAGCCGCTCGTGAACATCGGTGGGAATCCCGGCCCAGTCGAACTCCTCGTCGGGCAGCGGGTCGTCACCGTCGTCACCGTCGACACCGTCGACACCGTCGTCGATCGCGTCCAGATAGTCCTGCTCGAACTCGTCTACAGCGGCCAGGGTCTGCCGGGTGAGTTGTGCCGAGATTCCGCGTTCCGCGTCGGCGAAACGAATCAGCGCGCGCAACGCGACGGGCGCGCGGGCCAGAAAGTCCCGCGGGGCCGGCACACCGCCGGGAATCCAGTCCAGCAGCAGAATCTCCACCGCCACCGGACTCCAGCGCAACGGATCGCCCGGGCCACGCTCGCTGGCCAGGGACACCATCGTCGCGACCATCTCGTTCTCGTCGATGCTGCGAGCGGCTCCGAAGGGGGAGGCCAGAAAGCGTTCCATGATCTCGGCCTGCTGCGCCTCGGCGAACTCGGGGTACACGTACCCGGTGCCGCCGGCCGGGATGGCGGCGAGCACCCATTCCAGCAGGGGGCGGATGCCGGGCCAGGTCTCGGTCTCGAACGGCGGCACGGTGCGTGCTCCGGTGTCGATGGCCGCACTGAGCCGGGCCCGGGCATCCGGCAGGCTCAGCTCCTCTCCGGCATAGTCGCCGGCCTCGGACTCGGGCTCGTGCTCGGCCCTGGACTCCTCCCAGGCCTCAAGAAACCGGTCGACGGGCTGGTCTGCCACGAAGGCGTCCTTCACGACGGTGCCCATGTTGTGGTCGACGTAGGCCATCACGCTCACCTCGCGGCCGTCGGGCAGGGTCGCGGCGATCACCAGGTTCTCGCCGTCGCCCAGCACGTGCGTGAGCTCGTAGGCACGGTGCGGGCGCATCTGGTCGAGGCGCAGGGTCCAGCCGGGCAGGGCGTGGCGCCGCGCGGCGACCGACCGACGGATGCGTTCGCGCAGCATCTCATCGCCGGACAGAGCCGTCATGACCTTGAGCAGGGCATCGGTCTGCCGCAGGCCGGCCGCATCGAGCCCGGTGCAGAATTCCCGCAGCGTCACACCGGAATCCTCCGGATCGCTCGAATACAGTGCCGCCTCGCGGGGCTCGATGGTGGCGAGCAGCGAGCTGGCATAGCTGAGCAGCACCAGCGGGTTCGGGTCGCTCAGGGCACTGTTCAGGGAGTCGGGAAAATCGACCGGAAGGTGTGTCAGGGGCAGCTCGGCGTCGGAAGCGTTCGGGCGCGGCGGCACGACCTTCGGGGACCGCATCCGGTGAGGGGCGCGCTGGGGTTTTTTCTTGTTGCTCACCCCCTAAAACTAAGCCAGCCGGGAGCGTGGCGGTACCCTCGGTTCCGGTTCCGGTTCAGTCGGGTTCGCTCACGCGCAGCAGCACCTTGCCGCGCAGGTGGCCGGCCATGAGGCGTTCGTAGGCGGCGCGCACCCGCTCGAGCGCGAACACGCTGTCGATGGGCAGCACCACCTCGCCGGCGGCGACGAGGTCGGCGAGCGCCCGCAGGTCGTCGAGGGTGCCCTCCTGGCCGCCGATCCCGGCGATGCCGACGTCGGCCCGGTGACCGCGCGCCGCAATGGTGTTGATGCGCGGCCCCGGCACGCCGAGCTTGAGCGCGGCGTCGATGGTGACCGGTCCGCTGTTGTCGAGGGCGGCGGTGTAACGGGGCGCGGCGGCACGCAGGCGATCGACGAGTCCCTCGCCGTAGGCCACCGGGATCACGCCCAGCCCGCGCAGGAACGCGTGGTTGCCCGGGCCGGCCGTGCCGACCACGGTGGCCCCGGCCCGCCGGGCCAGCTGCACGGCGAGCACGCCCACCCCGCCGGCGGCGGCACTGACCAGCACGGTGTCGCCCGGCCCCAGCGCCAGGCTGCGCACCGTCGCCCAGGCGGTGCGCCCGGCGATGTCGAGCGCGCCGGCCTCGTCGAAGCCGAGCGAGGCGGGTTTGCGTGCCAGCCGGTCGGTGCCGGTGACGAGCCAGTCGGCCTGCGCGTGCAGCAGGTGTCCCCCGAAGACGGCGTCACCGGGCGCGAAGTCGGTCACGGCGTCGCCCACCCGGTCGATGGTTCCGGAGAAGTCGTTGCCCACGCCGCAGGGCGGCACCGCACCGTGCCGGGCGGCAGTCGGTCCGCCCCGAAAGATCTTCCAGTCCACCGGGTTCAGGCCGGCGCGGTGCACCCGCACCCGCACCTCGTCGGGGGCCGGCTCCGGCACGTCGGCATGCTCGATCCGCAGCACCTGCGGGCTGCCGAACTGCGAGATGCGCACGAAGCGGGCCATGACGCCAGACTATGCACGGGTCCCGGCCGTTCCGCTACCCCTCCCCCCGAACTCCTCCGATCCCCCACCCCCCACGAATTCCCCGTGCGGGGTAGATCGGTATGGGCGGGCCGGGGTAACCTCCGGTCGTAACAGAAACGCGAATCGTCGTGTGGCGTACATGCAATGTTCAAGAAGTTCTGATCGAATCGTTAAGTACCGTGAGTGCGCGCGCGCAGAGTGCGTACCTCCGAATGAATGGAAAGCTCCGTGAGCATTCGAACGGCCGAGTATCCCCGGCCGGACCATTTCCTGCTACACCTCAGTGACACCCACCTGCTGGCAGGAGGCAAACGTCTCTACGGCAGCGTCGACGTGGAGGTGCACCTGGCGCAACTCTTCGCCGAGGTGGAGGCGTCCGGCGCCCGCCCCGAGGCGATCGTGTTCACCGGCGACCTGGCCGACAAGGGCGAACCGGGAGCCTACGCGCTGCTGCGCAGCCTGGTGGAACCGGTCGCGGCGCGGCTGGGCGCGGCGGTGATCTGGGTCATGGGCAACCACGACGACCGTGCCGCCTTCCGCACCGGCCTGCTCGAAGAGGCCCCCTCCGAGGCTCCCATCGACCGGGTCTATGAGATCAACGGCCTGCGCGTGATCGTGCTGGACACCTCGGTGCCCGGCGCCCACTACGGCGCGGTCAGCGAGAACCAGCTGCTCTGGCTGGCCCAGACGCTCAGCGTGCCCGCGCCCGACGGCACCATCCTGGCCATGCACCACCCGCCGGTACCGAGCGTTCTGGACCTGGCCGTCGCGGTGGAACTGCGCGACCAGGCACCGCTGGCACAGGTGCTGCAGGGCACGGATGTGCGCAGCATCATCGCCGGACACCTGCACTACTCCTCGGCCTCCACCTTCGCCGGGATCCCGGTGTCGGTCGCCTCGGCCACCTGTTACACGCAGGACCTCAACGTGCCCGTCGGCGGCACGCGCGGACGCGACGGCGCCCGCGCGTTCAACCTCGTGCACGTGTACCCCAGCACCGTGCTGCACTCCGTGGTGCCGTTGGGCACGTTTCCGACTCTGGACTACGTCGACGCCGCCGAGAGCCAGCGCCGCCTCGACGAATCCGGAATCCAGGTCACACGGTCGGGTACTGTGCCTGCATTGCGAGAGCCGCCGCGAACCACGCCGATCCCGGTTCTGCACTAGAACCGGTGTGGCCGCGCTCCCACGGGGCCACGATGGGGAAGTACTGCTCGAGAAAATCGGTGACGGCGGCCTGGCGAACCTCGTCGGAGAGCTCCGGGTTGCTGCCGTCGTTCAGGCAGAACATGTCCTGATCGCGGCGGCTCTCGCAATGCAGGCACAGTACCCGACCGTGTGACCTGGATTCCGGATTCGTCGAGGCGGCGCTGGCTCTCGGCGGCGTCGACGTAGTCCAGAGTCGGAAACGTGCCCAACGG
>JAWOHA010000166.1:0-22461 GCA_046496385.1 Cryobacterium sp.
GCTTCATCATATACTACAGACTGCAGACCATCAATTACTTCATCAGTTACCTCCACATTGCGGTCAGCAGGTATGCGTCGCCGTCGCCGTCGGCGTCGCCGTCGCCGTCGGCGCCGCTGCGGACGGTGCCGCGGCGACCGCGCCGGGAAGCAGAATGGTCTGGGCGGGGTAAATCGTGCTGCTGCGGGTCAGTCCGTTGGCTTTGAGCACGGCGTCGACCGAGACCCCGTTCGCGGCCGCGATGGCTCCGATGGTGTCGCCTCTGACCACGGTGTGCCGCCCGCCGGAGGGCGTCGCCGTCGCCGTCGCCGTCGGCGCCGCTGCGGACGGTGCCGCGGCGACCGGGTCGGAGATGTTCAGAACCTGACCGGGAAAGATCAAAGATGACCAGCCCAGCCCGTTCCGGGCCAGTACCGACGCGCTGGCCACACCGAATTGTGCGGCGATGCCGCTGACGGTGTCACCCGCCACGACGACGTATTCGACAGGCGCGACCCGGGCCGGCGCGACGACGGCGACCGATGTCGCGCCGGCTGGCGGCGCCACCGTGGCGGGAACGGCCTTGAGCGGCTTCTTGACCGGTGCTGCCGCCTGGGCGGGGGCGGCCAGGTTGAGGGACAACGCCAGGGTACTCACGAGAACGAGGGGAACGCTGAAGAGCACCCCACGTGCGCTGGCGGGCCGCGAAGCGGTCTGCTCGGTGACCGGCCGTGGTCGGCGCTGGTGGACGAGTGCCACAACTTTGTGGACGATTGAGCTCATTGGTGCTGACATTGTGTCCCGTTCGTTGCGGTCGTTCTGCGACGCTGACACAGATTCGGACCGGAGTCAATTATCCGTGCCCCGGGAGGTGCCTGCACCGCTCCTCGACCGCTTTTCCGGCCCCGGTTGGCGGGTCCCTTGATTCGTGGGAGGCTTAGAGGGTGAATGATGATTCCTCAGAGCGCCAGTGGCTCACAATGCCTGCCCTTGTCGAAACGCTCGGACTGAGCCTGAGTCGGGTGCGGCAGCTGATCGATGACCGACACCTTCTCGCCGTTCGACGCGACGGCGTGCTTCAGGTGCCCGCCGTCTTCATCCGCGACGGTAGCCCCGTCCCCGAGCTGCGCGGCACGATCTTCGTGCTCAGCGACGACGGCTTCACCGACGATCAGGCCATGCAGTGGCTGCTCGAAGTCGATGACAGTCTCAGTGCCGCCCCGATCGATGCTCTCTTGGCGGGACGCAAGGCCGAAGTACGACGGGTCGCCCAAGCTCTCGCTTAGGGACTCGCGCTGAGGAACTCTCGCCGGTAGCGCCGCCTCACGGCTTTCGCCTCACGGCGCCCGCCGTGCAGCGACACCGCGCGCTCGGGCGTGACCGGCGCCGCTAGGCGGCCCGGTGGGTGACTCGAACACTGAGCTGGTGGAGCTGGCGGCGTGCGGCGGTACTGAGCGGCGCCGTCTCCAGCACTGTGTCGGCCCGAGCGACGTAGTGCGCGATGAGCTCCTCCACGCGGTCGGCCGCCCCGCTGGCCAGGATCATGCGCTGCAGAACCTCGATGCGCTCGGGAGTCAGGGTCTCGTCTCCGAGCTCGCCGTCGAGGTGGTCACGGTCTGCCGGTGAGACACGGTCTCGGGTGAGCGCAATGAGTACGGTGCGCTTTCCCTCGCGCAGATCGTCCCCGCTGGGCTTGCCGGTCACGGCTGCGTCTCCGAAGACGCCGAGCAGGTCATCGCGCAGCTGGTAGGCGATCCCCAGCGGCAGCCCGAACTCACTCAGCGCCTGCAGTTGCGGTTCTGTCGCCCCCGCCATCGCGGCACCGATGAGCAAAGGCGCCTGAACGCTGTACTTGGCCGATTTGTAGGTGATGACGCGCAGCGCACGGTCGTACAGCTCTGACTCCGGATGGGTGGCCCAGGCACGCTCCTCAAGAATGTCGAGGTATTGGCCGGCGGTGACCTCGGTGCGCATCAGATTGAATTCGACGCGGGCCCGCGCGGCCGCGGCGTGGTCGGAAACGCGCGCGAGCCCCTCGTCGAGGAGTTCGTCGCTCCAGCCGAGCAGAAGGTCCCCGAGCAGAATCGCGGCGGCACGCCCGAAATCGGCTGGACCGCCGATCCAGCCGAGCTGGGCATGCAGGTTCTCGAAGAGTCTGTGCGCGGACGGCGCACCGCGCCGGGTATCCGAGTTGTCGATGATGTCATCGTGCACCAGCGCCGCCGCATGGAAGATTTCCAGGGCGGCGGCGGCCGTGACGACCGGGCTCAGATCGGCCCCCGGGCCGCTCGCTTCCGGTCCGGTGACGCTCTGCCAGCCCCAGTAGCAGAACAGGGCTCTGAACCGCTTGCCACCGCTGAGAAACTGCCGTGAGAAGTCCACGAACGGGCTCAGCTCAGGGCTGATCACGGTCACAATTGGAACACGAGTAATCAGGAATTCGTCGACACGAGAATTAACCAGATCGACCAGACGAGTGCTTTCAGTCACCTGCCTAGCCTAGCCACCGTGGCGGGGTTACAATTGAGGTCTAACCCGCTCGATCCCGTTATTGGAGGGAATGAGATGCCGCTTTCCGAACAAGAGCAGCGACTCCTTGAAGAGATGGAGCGCAGTCTCTATCACAACGATGCCGACTTTGTCGCCAGCGTCGGTGTGACTCGGCTTCGACCCAACTATCGATCAATTGTCGTTGGAGTACTTCTGGCCGTATTGGGCATTGGTGCCCTTATTGCCGGTGTAGCCCTGTCACAACTGTGGCTGGGCATCGTGGGTTTCGCGCTCATGTTCACCGGAGTCCTTCTCGCCATCACACCGGGAAAATCAGCGCGTGGATTCCCTGGTCCGCCCCAGGCGGGACGCAGCTCTGCCCCGAAGGCGTCTGAGCAGAGCTTCATGAACCGCATGAACGACCGCTGGGATCGTCGACAGGACGGCCGCTCCTAGAGCTTCAGACCCCGCCGACGGCTCGCGGACGGCGCCTCCCACCGCACCGTGCGTCGGGCACGCACTTCTGATGCACGAAGTATCCCCTCTGAACGAAGTTATCCCGCTGCACGAAAAGGACCGATCACCTGATCGGTCCTTTTTTTGTGCCCGCTTCGGGGCGTTCCCCGGCGTTTCATATCTGAGTGGATGATAGTGGAGTAAAGTGGAGCACGAAGCGAGCGGGATCGCGAGCGGGACTTAGGGGAAGAGGTGATGATGTTTCTCGGGACCTACGCCCCCAAGCTCGATGACAAGGGACGCATCATTCTTCCCGCCAAGTTTCGCGACGAACTCGCTACCGGGCTCGTTATGACGCGGGGGCAGGAAAACTGCATCTACGTCTTCACCACCACCGAATTCGAAGACCTGCACGACAGAATTCGACAGGCTCCCGTCACCAGCAAACAGGCTCGTGACTACCTGCGCGTCTTTCTGTCCGGCGCCAGCTCGGAGATGCCCGACAAGCAGAACCGGGTGACCATTCCCACCAACCTCCGCACCTATGCGGGACTCGACCGGGAGCTGACCGTTATCGGTGCCGGCAGCCGTGTCGAAATCTGGGATAGCGAGGCTTGGTCTGTGTACCTCGCCGAGCAGGAGATCTCATTCGCCAATACGACGGAGGAGGTGATCCCGGGACTCTTCTAGCCCCTGCGGTCTGACTCCCAGCCGTTCTTTCCTGACACACTTCCCCGGTGCCAGTCAAGAATGGATGGGGATCAGGCCCCATGGTCTGGCCCGGCATTATGGCACTCAACGACATTCACACCCCGGTTCTGCTGGAACGCTGTATCGAGCTGTTGGCCCCCGCCATCGGGCGACCCGGAGCGGTCCTGGTCGATGCGACCCTCGGTATGGCCGGTCACGCCGAAGCCCTGCTGCAACGTTTTCCGCAGCTGACCCTGGTGGGCCTGGATCGGGACCTCGACGCACTCGCGATCGCCCGCGAACGGCTGAGACCGTTCGGCGACCGGGTGCATCTCGTGCACACCGTCTATGACGGCATAGCCGAGGCACTGGCCGGCCTGGAAATCACCGAAGTCGCCGGCGTCCTGTTCGACCTGGGCGTGTCGAGTCTGCAAATCGACCGTGTCGACCGCGGATTCTCGTATTCCAAGGACGCCCCCCTCGACATGCGGATGGACAACACCCAGTTCGTCACGGCCGAGCGGATCCTGGCGGAGTACAGCGAGAAGGACCTCCAGCGCATCTTCCGGGACTACGGGGAAGAAAAACTCGCCACACGATACGCCAAGGCCATTGTCGCCGCCCGCGATACGACACCCTTCATGCGGTCCGGTCGACTCGTCGAAGTCATCACCGCGGCGACGCCGGTGGCGGTGCAACGGATGGGACACCCGGCCAAGCGTGTCTTCCAGGCCCTGCGCATCGAGGTCAATCAGGAACTTGCCGTGTTGGAGCGGGCCATTCCGGCCGCCATGGACGCGGTCGCCGTCGGCGGCCGGATCGTGGTGATGGCGTATCAGTCCCTCGAGGACCGCATTGTCAAACGCGCCCTCGCCGGAGCTTCCGGGTCCACCGCTCCGGCCGGACTCCCCGTTGAGCTACCCGAACACAAGCCGCTCTTCACCCTGCTTCTGCGCGGTGCCGAGCTGGCCTCCGATGAAGAAAAAGCCCTGAACCCCCGAGCGACGCCGGTCCGGCTGCGCGCCGCTGAACGCCTGAGGAGAGCCGAATGAGCCTCGCCCGTGCCCACGCCAGACCCAGCTTCGAAGCCTCTGCCGACCCGGTCTCCGCAAGACCGGAGCGGCGAGGCTTCTCGATCGTCGCCCCGGCACCCGTTCACCGCACGCGCCCCCGGATCGCCTACGCCCTGGTGGCCACGACAGGAGTGGTCGCCATCGTGGTGGCGCAGCTGCTGCTGAGCGTGGGAATCTCTCAGGGCGCCTATGAAGTCTCCACCCTGCAGTCTGACCAGGTGGAGCTGGGGCGCACGACCGAGAGCGTCAGCGAGGACCTCGTGCGGGTGTCGTCACCGCAAAGCCTGGCGGCCAATGCCGAGTCTCTGGGCATGGTCAGTAATTCCAGCCCGGTCTATCTGCGCCTGTCCGACGGTGCCGTACTGGGCGCCCCGGCCTCGGCAACCGGTTCGCAGGCCGGAGCCGCGAGCCTGGTGCCCAACGCGCTCCTGTCAGACGTCGCCGTGTTGACGCCGGCGGAAGCCGCGTCACTCAGCGTTGCCGACGGTGGCGCGGCTAGCATGGCGGGGGCCCCGGTCCCCGCGGCCCCCACCCCGAGCGGTCTGCCTTCTCCCACCACACGATAAGCCCGCGGCCTCGCTGCAGTAAGGATTACCAGTGCCGAGAAAAACGGGTCAGTCGCGCACGCGCCCAAGCACGTCCAGTCGGCGCCGAGTCTTCGTCACCGTCACGGTGCTGTTCGCCATCGTGTCGGTCTTCGTGGTGAAGCTCGTCGACATCCAGGTTGTGCGGGCGGAGGCACTCACCGCCGACTCTGTGGGCAACCGCTCGGTCGGGCAGACGGTTTACGGCTCGCGGGGCGAAATACTCGATGCCAACGGCGTCGTTCTGGCCGGCACGGTCATGCGGTACGACATCACGGTATCGCCCAAGAACACGACCACCTTCACGCGCGCCAACGACTCCGGTGAAACCGGCGCTGCGGGGAGGGACACCGTCACGGTCCGCACGGCGGCGGCGGAACTGGGGGCGATCACCGGTCAAACGGGACCCGAGATTGAAGCGATCATCTCCGGGGCCCTCGACGAGAACGCCGAATCCGACTTCGCCTACCTGACCCGGAGCGTCGACGTGGATGCGCTGCGCGCCATCAACGACCTCAGCATTCCGTGGGTTTATCCCCGGTCCAACCCCAGCCGCGTCTATCCCAACGGTGCTGTCGCCGGGAATCTGGTCGGTTTCGTATCCTCGGAGGGGAACGCTCAGGCCGGGCTGGAGCTGGGTGAGAACTCCTGCCTCGCCAGCGTCGACGGTGTGGAAACCTACGAGAAGGGTGCCGACGGGGTGCGCATCCCGGCCAGCAGCGTCACTGTGGAGCAGGCGGTCGACGGCGGTGACGTCATGACCACCATCGACTCCGACCTGAACTGGTTCGTGCAGCAGGCCCTCGCTGAGCAGGCTCAGGCGACCGGGGCGGCCTGGGGCACGGTCGTCGTTCAGGAAGTGAAGACCGGCAAGCTTGTGGCCGTTGCCGATTACCCCGGAGTCGACCCCAATAACGTGGTCGGCAGCGACGCCGAGGACCGCGGGTCACGAGCCTTCACGGCGTCTTTTGAACCGGGTTCGACCTTCAAAGCGCTCACTGCGGCATCCGTGCTCGATTCGGGGCGCGCCACGATGAAGACCGGCGTGGTCGCCCCGTACCGGTACCTGCCCGCCAACGGCGCGAACATCACCGACAGCCACACCCACAGCGACGACCGCCTCACGATGACCGGTGTGCTCATCGATTCGTCCAACACCGGCATGAGCAAATTCGGCGAAATGCTCTCCGACGAAGAACGCTACGACTACATGAGGAAGTTCGGGGTCGGTTCGGCCACCGAGGCCGGCTTCCCCGCCGAAGACTCCGGCATTCTGCACGCGTGGCAGAACTGGGACAACCAGACCGCGTACGCCACCATGTTCGGCCAGGGGCTGACCACCACGGCGCTGCAAGTGGCCAGCATGTACCAGACCATCGCCAACGACGGCGTGCGCATGCCCGTGCAGCTCGTTGAAGGTTGCCGCCAGCCGGACGGCACCGTGACGGATCGTCCCGACGAAACGGGCAGCCAGGTCATCTCCGCCGCTGCCGCCGGAGACACCTCCGAAGCCCTCGAGATGGTCTACGAGAACAGTTGGGTGTACTCGAAGTGGCAGATCCCCGGTTATCGCGTGGCCGCCAAAACCGGCACAGCCCAGATGCCCGACGGCAACGGCGGGTACTCCAGCGGCTATCTGGTCTCGGTCTCGGGCTTCGCTCCCGCCGATGATCCCGCCTACGTGGTGTCGGTGAGTCTGGCCGACCCTGTTAATATGAATACGTCTGCCGCGTCGGCTCCGATCTTTCAGAAGGTGATGAGTCAGGTGTTGAAGAAGTACCGGGCGGTCCCGTCGGGAGCGTCCGCTCCCGACCTCCCCGCCACGTGGTAGGAACATGATGGTGCAGCGCGACCGTGTCACCCGAACATCGCATCCCAGAACAGAAGCGACTCCCGTTATCTCGGCGTCGCTCAGAACAACAAGGTATTGGTAAGAAGATGAGCCCTGTGTCCCCCCTGCAAGCCTCGGCTCCCTCGGCCCTTCGCCCGCAGCGTCCCCTTTCCCGGGCCCTCTGCGACCTGGTCGAAGAGTTTTCGTTGCGCCCGAACGGAACCGTTGACCTCGCCGCCCTCACCGTGACCGGTGTGAGTCTGAGCTCGAGCACGGTCGAACCCGGAGACCTCTATGTGGGCGTTCCCGGGCGGAACAGTCACGGCGCCTCGTTCGCCGCACAGGCCCGCGCCGCCGGCGCGGTGGCGATCGTGACGGATGCGGCCGGAGCGGTGCTCGCCGAACCCAGCGGGCTCCCCGTGCTCGTGATCGATGACGCGCGTGCGGCGCTCGGCGACATGGCCGCATGGATCTACGGCACTCGGGACAACCCCGCCACACTCTTCGCCGTCACCGGCACCAACGGCAAGACCAGCGTCGTGTACCTGCTCTTCGCCATCCTGACCCAGCTCGGTGTCACGAGCGGCCTCACCTCGACAGCCGAACGGCGCATCGGAGACCTCGCTGTTACGAGCAATCTGACCACTCCCGAGGCCAGCGAACTCCACGCCCTGCTCGCGCGCATGCGGGAAGCCGGTGTGACGGCCGTGGGGGTAGAGGTGTCCGCTCAGGCGCTGAGCCGCAACCGGGTCGACGGCCTGGTGTTCGACGTCGCCGCGTTCACCAACCTGAGCCATGACCACCTTGACGACTATGCCGCTATGGAAGACTACTTCCTGGCAAAACTCGAACTCTTCCAGCCCCACCGCACCCGGCACGGCGTTGTGACCGTCGACTCAGACTGGGGCCGCCGCATCGTCGCGGAATCCCCCCTGCAGCTGACCACCATCAGCAACCGCGTCGACGTTCCCGCGGACTGGACCATGCGCGTCGTCGGAGAGAGCGCCCTGCACACCGACTTCACCCTCACCGGACCGGACGGGGCCAGTCTGCAGACCCGGGTTCCCCTTCTGGGCTGGTACATGGCGGCCAATGCCGCCCTGGCGATTGTGATGCTGGTGGAATCCGGTGTGGACCTCGCCACGATCGGTGCAGCGCTGGACCGAGACGGCGGCATCGACGCCTATATACCCGGTCGTGCCGAACGCATCTCGGGCGACTCCGGTCCTCTCGTGATCATCGACTACGGGCACAGCCCCGACGCCTTCCTCAACACCCTCGCGGCGTTGCGCAAGTTCACCTCCGGCAAGCTCATCATGATCTTCGGTGCCGACGGCGACCGCGACGCCACCAAACGCAGTGACATGGGTGCGATCGCCGCGCGCGGCGCGGACATCGTCGTGATCACTGATTTTCATCCCCGGTTCGAAGACCCCGCCGAAATCCGGGCCACGCTGATCGACGCCGCTCGTGTGGCGGTGCCGGACGGGGAACTGCATGAGGTGCCCGACCCTCGGGCCGCGTTCCGCACCGCGCTCGCACTGGCCCGCGAGGGTGACACCATTCTGTACGCCGGACCGGGACACGAGGAGTATCACGAAGTCGCCGGCGTCAAGATTCCCTATTCCGCGCGGGCTGACTCCCGCGCAGCCCTTCAGGAAGCCGGTTGGCTCTAAATGATCGCCCTCACGCTCCACCACATCAGCACGGTCGTCTCCGGTGCGCTTCACCTGCGCGGAACGGACACCGCCGAGACCATCGTGCACGGAACGGTGCAGACCGACTCCCGACTGGTGACGCCCGGGTCCATCTTCGTCGCCAAGCCCGGCGCCGTGACCGACGGGCACCATTTCGTGCCGTCCGCCCGTGCTGCCGGCGCGGTCCTGATGCTCGTCGAACAGGAGTTGGACATCCCGGTCAGCCACATCGTGGTGCCCAACGTCGTCGACGCGCTCGGCGCCCTCGCGGCCGATGTCGTGGCTCAGGTGCGCGCCCGGGGTGACCTGAAGGTCGTCGCCGTCACCGGCTCCAACGGCAAGACCACGACCAAGAACCTGCTGCGGGCCATCTGCGAGCGGGCGGGTGAAACCGTCGCTCCACGCGGCTCCTTCAACAACGAGGTCGGCGCCCCCATGACGATGCTAGAGGTGACCGAGCAGACCCGCTTCCTGATCGTGGAAATGGGCGCCAACGGCCGCGGCAAAATCGCGGCTCTGGTCGCCCTGGTCCGGCCCGACGTCGGAATCGTCCTCACCGTCGGGCTCGCCCACGCGGGCGAATTCGGCGGCATCGGCGAAACCGTGCGCGCCAAGTCCGAGATGGTGACCCCACTGCAGGCGACGGACGTCGCGGTGCTCAACGTCGACGACCCCCGCGTCGCCGGCATGGCCGGCCTCACCGCGGCGCGCGTGCTCTGGTTCGGCCAGACCGCCGCCGCGGAGGTGCGCGCAAGCGATGTGCGGGCCACCCGGGCCGGCACCCAGTTCACGCTGCACCTGGCCTCCGGAGCGGAGCGCCGGGTCCAATTCCGGGTTCTGGGCGAACACCACGTGATGAACGCCCTCGCGGCCGCGGCCGCGACGGAAACACTGGGCATTGCCGCCGACGACATCGTCGCCGGTCTCGAGTCGGTGCATCGAGCGGAACGATGGCGCATGGAAGTGCTGGGTGGGCGCGACAACGTCACCATCATCAACGACGCGTACAACGCGAGTCCCGATTCGATGGCCGCCGCGTTGAAGACCCTCGCCCAGATTCAGGAACCGGGCCAGCGCACCATCGCGGTGCTCGGCGAGATGGCCGAACTCGGCGACCAGTCCGGGGAAGAGCACGATCGCATCGGGCTGCTCACGGTGCGGCTGAACATCTCCCAGCAGGTCGTCGTGGGCATCCGTGCCCGTCGCATGCACATCAGCACCATCAACGAAGGCTCCTGGGACAGCGAATCCAGCTACGTCGAGACACCTGACGAAGCGTTCGCGCTGCTGTGCACCCTGATCAGGCCCGGTGACATCGTGCTGGTGAAATCCTCCAACTCTGCCGAACTGCGCTTTCTCGGCGATCGTCTCGGGGAGTTCTTCTCGTGAGGGCGCTGCTGCTGGCTGGAGCCATCTCACTCGCCTTCACGCTTTTTCTGACCCCGCTGTTCATCCGACTGTTCAAGAAACTGGGCTGGGGACAGTTCATTCGCGACGACGGCCCGAAGAGCCATCACGCCAAGCGCGGTACCGCCACCATGGGCGGCATCATCCTCATTCTGGGAACGCTGATCGGTTTCTTCGCGGCGAAGCTCATCGCGGGTGAACCGCTGACAGCCTCACCGCTGCTGGTGCTGTTCATGATGGTCGGGCTCGGCCTCGTCGGGTTCACCGACGACTTTCTCAAGACCCGCAATCAACGCAGTCTCGGCCTTGGCGGCTGGCAGAAGATCGCCGGACAGGTCATCGTGGCCGGAGCCTTCGGGTACCTGTCGTTGCAGTTCCCCAACCAGTCCGGGACCACACCGGCCTCGACGCACATCTCGTTCATTCGTGACACCCCGCTGGACTTCATGGCCCTCGGCGCGGTCGTGGGCCTGATCGCGTTCCTGCTCTGGATCTGCCTGATCGTGGCGGCCACTTCCAACAGCGTGAACGTCACCGACGGGCTGGACGGGCTCGCGACCGGGTCGTCCATTCTGGCGATCGGCTCGTTCATCGTGATCGGGTTCTGGCAGTTCAACCAGTCCTGCTTCGGCGGCACCGCCGCGGCCGACGTGTACCGGTGCTATGAGGTTCGCGATCCGCTGGACCTGGCCGTGGTGGCCGCGGCCATCGTCGGCGGCCTCATCGGCTTCCTCTGGTGGAACACCTCCCCGGCAAAGATCTTTCTCGGCGACACCGGATCGCTCGCGATCGGTGGAGCGGTCGCCGCCCTGGCCATCCTCAGCCAGACCGAGCTGCTGCTCATCCTGATCGGCGGCCTCTTCGTCATTGAAGCCGGTTCTGTCATCGTGCAACGGGCCTACTTCAAGATCACGCGGGGTAAGCGCATCTTCCTGATGAGCCCCATTCACCACCATTTCGAGCTCAAGGGCTGGGCCGAAGTCACCGTCGTGGTGCGTTTCTGGATCATCGGCGGGCTTCTCGTCGCTGCCGGCGTCGGAACTTTCTACCTCGAGTGGCTGTCCGCGGTGCCGAATTGACCGGCACCGTGCCGGTCGGCGGGACACCGACCGGTTCTGACCGACTGGATGGCCTGACGAGTTGGCGATCGGACTGGACAGGGCTGCGCGTCGCCGTGCTGGGGCTGGGTATGACCGGTTTCTCGGTTGCCGACACTCTGATCGAAAAGGGTGCCGCGGTACTCGTGCTCGCCTCGGAGTCCGCTGATGAGCGGGCCCGACTGCTCGACGTCATCGGCGCCGACCTGCTGCAGACCGACCTGTCCCGTTTCGATCCGCTCCACCCGCCGGCGGAACTGCTGGCTCACCGCCCCGAACTGCTCATCGCCTCCCCGGGCTTTCATCCCGATCACCCGGCACTGGTGTGGGCCGCAGCCGCGGGCGTTCCCGTCTGGGGCGACATCGAGTTGGCCTGGCGCCTGCGCGACAAGGTGGGACCGGCGGCTGAGTGGATCCTCGTCACCGGAACGAACGGCAAAACCACCACCGTGCAACTCGCGGCCACCATGTTCGCCGCAGCAGGCCACCGGGTTGCCCCCTGCGGCAACATCGGCGTTCCCGTCCTCGACGCGATCCGCGACCCCCAGGGCTGGGACGTGCTCGTCGTCGAACTCTCCAGCTATCAGCTGCACCACCTTCCCCGCAGTGGACCGGGAGCGCTGGTTCCGTGGGCCAGCGTGTGCCTGAACCTGGCCGACGACCACCTGGACTGGCACGGTTCACCGGAGGCGTACCGGGCTGCCAAAGCCACCGTGTACAGCAACACCACGGTCGCCTGCGTCTACAACACCGCGGATGCCGCAACGCGAGGCATGGTGGAGCAGGCCGAGGTCTCCGACGGTGCCCGTGCGATCGGGTTCGGTCTCGGCGTGCCCGGACCGAGCGATTTCGGCGTGGTCGAGGGGATCCTCTGCGACCGGGCCTTCCTCGACGATCGGGCGGACCGGGCTCTGGAGATCAGCACCGTCTCCGACCTGGTCCGGGTCGGCCTGGGCGCCCCGCACGTCGTCGCGGACGTGCTCGCGGCCAGTGCCCTGGCCCGTTCCTTCGGAGTGTCCCCGGAACGCATCCGCGCCGCGCTGAACGGATTCTCCCTGGACGCCCACCGCATCGCACTCGTCGCGGAACACCGCGGCATCCGCTGGATCGACGATTCCAAGGCCACCAACCCACACGCCGCAGACGCGTCCCTCGCCGCCTGTGAATCCGTCGTCTGGCTCGTCGGCGGGCTGTTGAAGGGTGTGGACGTGGAAGACCTCGTCATCCGGCACCTGGCGCGACTGCGCGCAGCGATCATCATCGGTGTCGACCGCGAAGCCCTGCGGGAGGCATTCCGGCGACACGCGCCCAACCTGCCCGTTATCGAGATCGATTCAGATGACACTGAACGTGTCATGCCCGACGCGGTGCACCATGCCGCGGCACTCGCTCAACCCGGTGATGTGGTTCTGCTGGCACCCGCAGCGGCATCCATGGATCAATTCACCAGCTACGCGCACCGCGGGGACCTGTTCGCACGGGCCGTGCGCGACCACCTCGGGGCACACTGACGGCCCAGACCGAATCCACCGAATCCACCTCAGTTCGCTGAACTGATCATCTCTGACGGGAGCCGACGCGCATGAGGACACCACCGCGCACGTTCCGGGCTCCGGCTTCCGCACCGGAGCCCACCCCGGTGGACACGGCAGTCGAGGGCGGGCACACCGCCCGCATGCACCTGGGCGGAGTCTTTCGCGCCGAGTCGGCCAACTATTTTCTGCTGCTGGGCACCACGCTTTTTCTTGTGGCGTTCGGACTGGTCATGGTGCTCTCGTCTTCGTCGGTGGATTCCTATCTCGCGGACATGGGTTTCTTCGGCGGTATTCTGCGACAGGGCGTCTTCGCCGTCGTGGGTGTTCCCCTGATGCTGGTGATGAGCCGGATGCCGCTCGCGTTCTGGCGCCGCGTCTCCTGGCCGGCGCTGCTCGGGGCCAGCGCCCTGCAATGCCTGGTCGTCTTCACACCGCTCGGGGTGACCCGCGGCGGAAACACCAACTGGCTGGCGCTGCCCGGCGGCATCCAGTTCCAGCCCTCGGAGGCTATCAAGCTCGCGCTGATCATGTGGCTGGGTATGATCCTGGCCAAGAAGTCCGAGGAGAACCGACTCGACGACTGGCGCCACGTGTTCATCCCCGTATTCGGGGTGGGTGGCGGCGCCGTGATGCTGGTCATGATCGGCGGTGACCTCGGAACCGTGATCATCATGGCGTCGATCCTGTTCGGAGCCCTCTTCTACGCCGGCGTCAAGTTGCGGCTGCTCATCGTGCCGCTCCTGATCGGCATCGGGGGAGCGCTGGTCCTGGCGTTGACCAGCTCGAACCGGCTCACCCGCATCATGAGCTTCGCGCAGGAGAGCTGCGACGTGTTGACCGGGCCCATCTCCGACTCCTGCTGGCAGCCCCTGCACGGCACCTGGGCTCTCGCCAACGGCGGGGTCTTCGGCGTCGGCCTCGGTAATTCCGCCGCCAAATGGTCCTGGCTCCCGGCCGCCGACAACGACTACATTTTCGCCATCGTGGGGGAAGAACTCGGGCTGATCGGCGCCGTCGTGGTTCTGGCCATGTTCATGCTGCTGGCTTTCGCGTTCCTGCGCATCATGCGCTCGAGCCGCAGTGTGCAGGGCCGCATCACGACCGCCGCGGTGCTGACCTGGATCGTGGGGCAGGCGCTGGTCAACATCGGCGTCGTGCTGGGCCTGATTCCGGTGCTCGGGGTGCCGTTGCCCCTGATCTCGGCCGGTGGCACCGCGCTCCTGACCACTCTGGTCGCCATCGGCGTCGTGCTCTCCTTCGCCCGCGGCGACCGTTCCGGGGACGCCTCGGCTGATCTGTCCGACGACCAGACCTCAGGCGATCGGGCCTCCGGCGACCAGACCGCAGATGTGACCACTGCCGGCCATCGTGCTCGATCGGGCGCCGCAACAACACGAAAGACCAGACCATGACCACATACCTTCTTGCCGGCGGCGGCACCGCCGGCCACGTCAACCCGCTGCTGGCCGTCGCCGACATGATCAGCTCCCAGGAACCGGATGCCACGGTGCTGGTCCTCGGTACCCGGGAAGGCCTGGAAGCCCGGCTGGTGCCCGAGCGGGGCTACGAGCTCGTCACCGTGCCGCGGGTCCCTTTTCCGCGGCGACTGAACCGTGCGGCCGTGCTGTTCCTCTCCCGGTTCTCCGGCGCCGTCTCCGGGGTGAGCGACGTGATCCGTGACCGGGGGGTCGATGTGGTCGTCGGGTTCGGCGGCTACGTGGCCACTCCCGCCTATCTGGCCGCTCGCCGTGCCGGCATCCCCATCGTCATTCACGAGGCCAATGCCAAACCGGGCCTGGCGAACCGGCTCGGCGCCCGGTTCACCTCTCGGGTCGGGGTCGCCTTCCCCGGCACGCCGATTCGTCACGCTCACCCGGTCGGGATGCCGCTCCGTCCCGAAATCGAGCGTCTCGACCGAGCCGCCGCCCGCGAAGCGGCTCTGGCCTTCTTCGCTCTGGACGCGGCCCGGCCCGTGCTGCTGGTCACCGGAGGGTCCCTCGGGGCGCGCCGTATCAACGCCACGGTCCTCGACTCAGCCGCGACCCTCGTGCAGGCCGGCTGGCAGATCCTGCACATCACCGGCACCCGATCCGAGGTGCCCGATCCGGGCATGGAGCATTACCACCAGATCGCGTACTGCGACCGCATGGACCTCGCCCTCGCCTGCGCCGATTTCGCCGTGTCCCGAGCCGGGGCCGCGACCGTCAGCGAACTGTGCGCCCTCGGCATCCCCGCCGCATACGTTCCGTATCCGGTGGGCAACGGCGAGCAGCGCTTCAACGCCGTGGACGTGGTGCGGGTCGGGGGGGGACTGCTGGTCGCTGACGAGGACTTCTCGCCGACCTGGATCGGCGGCGTGCTGCTGCCCCTGCTCGACGACCCGGACGGCGTGGTCCGGATGGGCGGCGCAGCCCGGTCGGTCGGCGTTCTCGACGGGTCCGCCCGCATGTACGCCCTGATTCGGGACGCCCGGGAAGCCGGACCCGTGCACGCCGTCGCGGGGAGAGCGTAACGTAGACCCCTGCACCATTCGAGCACCACCGTCGAGAAGAGTACCTACCGTGATCAAACCCGACCTCTCTTTGTCCGTTGCAGACGACCTTGGTGCGGTGCACTTCGTCGGAATCGGCGGCTCCGGCATGAGCGGGATCGCCCGACTCTTCCTGAACCGCGGGCACGCGGTGACCGGATCCGATGTGCGCGAGTCCGACAACGTGCTCGCCCTGCGTGCCTTGGGCGCGCGCATCACGATCGGTCATGACGCCGCGAATGTCGGGGAGGCCGACACTCTCGTGGTGACGGGGGCGCTCTGGCAGGACAACCCGGAGTACGTTCTGGCGACCGAACGCGGCCTTCCGGTGCTGCACCGGTCGCAGGCCCTGGCCTGGCTGATCCAAAAACACCGTCTGGTCGCCGTCGCCGGCGCCCACGGCAAGACCACCTCGACGGGCATGATCGTCACCGGCCTGCTCGGCCTCGACCAGGACCCGAGTTTCGTGAACGGCGGTGTCATCGAGTCCCTGGGGGTCAGTTCGGCCAGCGGGCAGGACGACCTCTTCGTCGTCGAGGCAGACGAGTCCGACGGTTCCTTTCTGCTCTACACCACCGCCGTAGCCCTGATCACGAACGTTGATCCCGATCACCTGGACCACTACGGGTCCCTGGAAGCGTTTGAAGCCGCCTTCGTCGATTTCGCGACCGGGGCCTCCGAACTGATCGTGGTGTCCTCTGACGATGTCGGAGCGGCGCGGGTGACCGCACAGCTCCGAGAGTCGGCGCGGGTCGGCGCCCGTATCCTCACCTTCGGGGAGGATGCCGCGGCGGATGTCCGGCTGCACTCGGTCGTGACCGACGGGCCGGTTCGGTTCACCGTCGCCTGGCAGGGCGAGGACTACACCGCAACGCTCCTGGTGCCCGGCCGGCACAACGCCGTCAACGCCGCGGGAGCGTTCGCGGTTCTCGTGGGGCTCGGATTCGACCCGGCGACAGCGCTGGAGTCGATCGCGGCTTTCGGCGGAACGGAACGTCGTTTTGAACTGCACGGTTCGGTTCGCGGTGTGAGCGTGTACGACGATTACGCCCACCATCCCACCGAGGTCGCCGCCGCGCTGTCTGCCGCTCGCACCGTGGTGGGAGAGGGCCGCATCATCGCCGTGCACCAGCCACATCTGTACAGCCGCACGCGGCTGTTCGCTCAGGAGTTCGCAGACGCTCTCGAAGCCCATGCCGACCAGACCATCGTGCTGGCCGTCTACGGCGCCCGAGAAGACCCCGAACCCGGCGTCACCGGGGCGCTCGTCTCGGACCGGTTCCAGGACCCCAGCCGCGTCGACTACCTGCCGGAGTGGCAGGACGCGGCCGATTATCTGGGCACCATCGCGCGCGCCGGCGATTTCGTGGTCACCCTCGGCTGCGGCGATGTCTACCGCATCGTGCCCCAGCTTCTCGACGCGCTCGGCGCGGACCGGGCATGACCAGCCTGTGAGGCGCCCCGACGGTCCCTCCCGAGCCTCCGCCTCCCCGGCCGGAAAATCGGCCCCGACCGGTGGCCGGGATGCCGCGGGCGGCAACACCCAACCCGGCGCTCCGGACGCGAACCCGAACGCCAACCCGGACACCGGGCCGATGGCGCCGGTGACGAGCCTCACCCGCGGCGCCGCCGCATCCCAGACGGCACAGGCCACGTTCAGTGCCGGTGCCAAACTGACCGGGCGGGCCGCTCGGGCGGGCCTGCGGGCGGCCACTCGGGCTCGCAAACGCTACGAGCGTGACGAGGTACGTCGGTTCACCCAGCGTTCGCGGCGCCGGCGCACGAACTGGATCATCTCTTTCGGCGCGGTCGCCGCAGTGACCGTGGGCGTGGTGGCCACGGCGTACTCGCCGGTCATGGCATTGCGCAGCATCGAGATCGTCGGAACCGACCGGGTCCCGACTCCGGAGATCGTGGCCGCGCTGGACGGGCAGCTCGGCACACCGCTGCCACTTCTGGACGCGGATCTGATCAAGTCCGAACTCTCCCGGTTCACCTTGATCCAAAGCTTCGTCACCGAGAGTCGACCGCCAGGCACGCTCGTCGTGCGCATTGTGGAGCGTGAGCCGGTGGGCACTCTGGCTACCGCGAAGGGCTTCGACCTGGTCGACGCCGCGGGAGTGATCATCGAGCAGAGTGACGAACGTCCCGAGGGGTTTCCGTTGATCGAGGCGGACCGGGGCCCGAGCAGCCCCGGATTCGCGGCCGTGGCGGCCGTCACGGCCGCACTGCCCGACAGCATCCGCTCCCAACTCGACACCATCAGTGCCCGCACGACCGACGACGTCACCCTGAACCTGATCGGCGGCGCCCGTGTGGTGTGGGGGAGCGCGGAACAGTCCGAGTACAAGGCCGTGGTGCTCGGCGCTCTGATGATCAGCCACCCGGTCGGATCCGTGAACGAGTACGACGTCACGTCGCCCGACAGCGCCGTGTTGCGCTGACCGGCGGCGCGACCGGGCAGCGCGACGGGAACCTCGGAAGAATTCCGTGGTTTGTCACGACACGCGGGCGCGCCTCCCCGAGTGCCGGGCCGTGGCGCATAACTTCGAGACAAGTAATTGCATACTCAGCATAACTTTAAGCCTCGACTAGAGGTTGAGAGTTTCACCGGAGGCCGGACGTGTCAAACAATCAGAATTATCTAGCCGTGATCAAGGTTGTCGGAATCGGCGGTGGCGGCGTCAATGCCGTCAACCGCATGATCGAACTTGGCCTCCGTGGCGTCGAGTTCATCGCCATCAACACAGACGCACAGGCGTTGCTGATGAGCGACGCCGACGTGAAGCTCGATGTGGGGCGCGACCTCACACGTGGGCTGGGCGCCGGTGCGGACCCCGAGGTCGGCCGCCGCGCCGCTGAGGATCACGCCGAAGAGATCGAAGAGGCCCTCGCGGGTGCGGACATGGTCTTCGTGACCGCGGGCGAGGGCGGCGGCACCGGAACCGGTGGAGCCCCCGTGGTGGCGAGGATCGCGAAATCGATCGGGGCGCTCACCATCGGTGTGGTCACCAAGCCGTTCGGTTTCGAGGGCAAGCGTCGCCAGGCCCAGGCCGAGAACGGCGTCGCGTCCTTGAAAAACGAGGTCGACACGCTCATCGTCGTTCCCAACGACCGGCTGCTGGAAATCAGCGACCGCGGCATCAGCATGTTGGAGGCCTTCGCCACGGCTGACCAGGTGCTGCTGGCCGGCGTGCAGGGAATTACAGACCTGATCACGACCCCAGGCCTGATCAACCTGGACTTCGCCGACGTGAAATCGGTGATGCAGGGGGCCGGTTCCGCGCTGATGGGAATCGGGTCTTCCCGGGGAGCCGATCGGGCCATCAAGGCAGCGGAATTGGCCGTGGCGTCCCCGTTGCTGGAGGCATCCATTGACGGAGCTCACGGTGTGCTGCTCTCGATCCAGGGTGGCTCCAATCTGGGAATCTTTGAGATCAACGACGCGGCGCGTCTGGTTCAGGAAGCCGTGCATCCCGAGGCCAACATCATCTTCGGTGCCGTCATCGACGACACTCTGGGCGATGAGGTGCGCGTCACCGTGATCGCCGCCGGTTTCGATGGTGGTGAACCCGGGGCGAAGGCCGTCGAGGTGCGCCGTGCCGATCTGGTCGCCGCAGGCATCGCCAGCGGCACCGTCGCGGCCACCGGCGCGACCGGTGACGGCGCACGCGACCCCGCGTTCAGCGCCGAAGAACTGGCCGGATCCTCGGTCTGGTCCAGCGACGACTCCACGGCCGGCGGGGCGACCGTGGCGGACCCCGCGTTCGAGGAAGACCCGGATGACCTCGACATCCCCGATTTCCTCAAGTAACTCCGAGCCGGCCTCGACGGAGCCCCTGGCCGAGCGGCTGCACGCCGTGCGGGCAGGGGTCGCCGAGGCCGCTCGACGTGCCGGTCGCGACGTCGGCACCATCACCACGATCGCCGTCACCAAGTTTCAGCCGGTCAGCATGATATCGGCGCTGCTCGATCTGGGTGTGCGCGATTTCGGTGAGAGCCGGCACCAGGAGGCGCAGGAGAAAGCCGCGCAGTTGCGCGGCGACACCCTGACCTGGCACTTCGTCGGACAGATTCAGGGCAAAAAAGCGCGGCAGATTCGTGCGTATGCCCACGTTCTGCACTCTGTCGACCGGGAGTCCCTCGTGAGGGCACTGTCCACCGCGTCGCCTGACGCGGTGGACATGCCCGCTCAGGACTGTTTCATTCAGCTCAACCTCACACAGGATCCGACTCGTGGCGGCGTGGACCCGTCCGGGCTGGATGCGCTCGTGGATCAGGTGCTGGCCTCCCCGGGGCTGCGCCTGCTCGGGCTGATGGCGGTCGCGCCTCGCGAGGGAGAACCGCGCCGCGCCTTCGCGCAGGTGCGTGAATTGAGCGAGCGGATGCAGCGCACTGCGCCGACTGCGACGGCACTCTCCATCGGAATGAGTGAGGATTACGCCGGAGCGATTCTCGAAGGGGCGACACACCTTCGAATTGGCACGGCAATTACCGGGATTCGTCCGACACCCGGTTAATCTCGTAAGTAGCATCACCAACACGGAGGTCGACATGTCCAACCCGCTCAAGAAAACCATGGTCTACCTGGGTCTGGCAGACGAAGAGCTGCACTACGACACCCCTGCGGCGGCGCCGGGTGCGACGAACAACGCCGCGGCGAACGCCGTCGCCGCCGTTCCCGCGACCACTGACCGCAGCACGGCCTCCAGCGCCGCGACCACCGCGGCACCGCACACTGCGCACAACACCACCGGTCGCGCACCGGTCACGCCCCTGCGCAAGACGCAAACCCCCAAGAATGTGGCTGCCTCCGAAATGAATGAAATCCTCACCGTTCACCCCCGCCAGTATCGCGATGCCCAGATCATCGCGGAGTCCTTCCGTGACGGAATTCCCGTCATCATCAACCTGTCGCAGATGAGCGACGCCGATGCCCGTCGACTGATCGACTTCGCCAGCGGCCTGTCTCAGGGTCTGTACGGCAAGATCGAACGGGTGACGGCGAAGGTCTTCCTGTTGTCCCCGGCCCACGTGGTCGTGTCCGGTGAAAACGGCAATGAAGACGCCGACGCGGAAGCGTCTTTCTTCGCACAGTCATAGACTAAGAACGTGTTCGTCGTCTCGATTCTGGCCAGTGTCCTGTATTTCGTCTTCCTGCTGTACTTTTTCGTGCTGTGGGGGCGCTTCATCGTCGACCTCGTGCGCGGGGTCAACCGGGGTTGGCGTCCGGCCGGGTTCACCCTGGTCGTGGTCGAGCTCGTCTACTCCTTGACCGACCCGCCGGTGCGGTTCTTCCGTAAGCTGGTACCACCCATCACGTTGGGCCCGATCCAGTTGGATCTCGGGTTCACCATCACGATGTTCTGCTGCATCATCGGGATGTGGATCACCGCTTTTCTGCGTTGACCGTGCCCTGCCGATACGGCATGTATTCTTGTCCGGTGACGTGCCCTTTGGGCGTCACGCAACTGTTCGTAAAAATGAGTTCTAAGGTGGAAAGCCATGGCGCTAACTCCGGAAGATGTAGTCAACAAGCGGTTCCAGTCAACGAAATTCCGTGAGGGATACGACCAGGACGAGGTTGACGATTTCCTCGACGAGGTCGTCGTTGAACTGCGTCGCCTTACCCAGGAAAACGAGGAGCTGCGCACGCGCATCACGTCCGACGGCGGAGTCGTCGCCGCCGTGAGCTCTCCGCAGGCCGCGGTCGCCGCGGAAACCACGGTGGAAGCACCTGCCGCGGCGCCTGAGCCCGTCAAAGCCACGACGGTCACTCCCGTGGTCGCTGAACCGGTCGACGAGACTGCCGGAACCACCAACTTGCTGCAGCTGGCCCGCCGCCTGCATGAGGAGCATGTCAAGGAGGGTGCGGAGAAGCGCGATGCCCTCATCGCCGAAGGTCACGCCACGGCCGCGCGCCTCGTGGCCGAGGCCGAAGCCAAGCAGCGCTCTCAGATCGCGCAGCTTGACGCCGACCGCTCGGTGCTCGAGACCAAGATCGACGACCTGCGCACGTTCGAGCGTGAGTACCGTCTGAAGCTCAAGAGCTACATCGAAGGCCAGCTTCAGGAGCTGGACTCCAGCTCGCCGGTCGGCGCCGACGCCTCCGGGTCGAAGTCCAGTTTCCAGGGCTTTGGAGCATAAGGACGGAACGAAGAAGCGTTCCCGCGCGCTGATCGTTCTGGCTCTCATCGCCCTGGGCATCTACGCGCTGGATCAGATCAGCAAGGTCTTGGTCGTCGATATGATGACCGAAGGTCAGATTGTCCGGGTTCTCGGCGACGTGCTGCAACTGCACTTCGTCCGGAACCCGGGCGCGGCCTTCTCCCTGGCCAGTGGAAGCACCTGGATCTTCTCGATCATCGCTGCAGGCGTGGTCGTTTTCATCGTGTGGTTCGCCCGGCGCATTCGTTCCTTCGCCTGGGCCGTGGTCTTCGGTCTGTTGCTCGGCGGAGTGCTGGGTAATCTGACCGATCGGCTGCTGCGGGAGCCAAGCTTCGGCCTCGGACATGTCATAGATTTTCTGTCGACACCGTGGCTCCTGCCCGCCATCTACAACGTCGCGGACATGTCCATTGTGTCGAGCATGATCATCTTCATGATTCTGACCATCCGCAATATCGGTCTCGACGGTCAACGCATCGTCGAGGAACCTAAGACCAAGGTCACACCATGAGCCACGAAACCCGAGCACTTCCTCTTCCCGACGGACTGGAGGGGGTGCGGGTCGATGCCGGTCTTGCCAAACTCTTCGGTTTTTCTCGAAATTTCGCCGCGGAAGTGTCGGAGCTCGGCGGGGTGACCGTGGACGGCGTCGTCGCCGGAAAGTCGGATCGACTGCATGCCGGCAGCTGGCTTGAAGTCACCTGGACACCGAAAGAACCGATTCGAATCGTTCCGATCCCGGTGCCGGGCCTGAGCATCGTGCACGACGACGATCACATCGTCGTGGTGAACAAGCCGGCCGGAGTCGCCGCGCACCCGAGTGTGGGCTGGTCCGGGCCCACCGTGCCCGGGGCCCTCGCCGCGGCCGGTTTTCGCATCTCCACGTCCGGCGCCGCTGAACGCGCCGGAATCGTACACCGCCTC